>JBJTXX010000467.1:0-49246 GCA_046082485.1 Actinomycetota bacterium | reverse complement strand
CACGTGGTGCAGCGCGCCGGTCAGCACCTCGATGCCGCGAGCGCTGCGGTGACACGAGCGCCGCAACGCGTCGATTCCGAACTGCGCCACCTCGAAGGGCTCGCGGGCAGGGTGCGCCTGCTCGACCCCGTGCACACGATGGCCAGGGGCTGGAGCATCACCCGCTCGGCTGACGGCCGAACCGTGCGCTCGGCTGCCGACCTGCGGCCGGGCGACGAGATCATCACCACATTCGCCACTGGCACGGCTCGCAGCCGTGTGGAGGAGACCACGCAATGACCAACTCACCCGACCCCATCGGCTACGCAGAGGCCCTCGCCGAACTGGAGGGCATCCTCGCCGACCTCGAGAGTGCCGACGTCGACGTCGACGTGCTGGCGGCACGCGTGCAACGCGCCACGCAGCTCATCGGCTTCTGCCGTGAGCGCATCGGCAGCGCCAAGCTGCAGATCGAGGCCGCGGTGGCCGGTCTGGCCGAGACCGACTGACGCTGGTTCGCCCGCTGACCAGCGCCGACCGGGCGGTCCTCCCGACCCGGGAACCCGCAGAGCGGCGGTGGGGGATTGCCCCTAGCCTGCCGTGCGTGACCCCGTCGGCTCCCCCGCCCTCCCTTGCCGGCATCGCCACCCGGGTGCAGACCCGGCTCGCCGAGGTGCTCGCCGCCGAGGAATCCAGATGGTCGGGTTTCGACCCCGAACTGGCCGGCCCGGTGGGCGAGATCGGTCGTCTGGTGCTGGTCGGCGGCAAGCGCCTGAGGCCGGCGTTCTGCCACTGGGCGTTCGTCGGCGCCGGCGGTGACCCCGACGACCCGATGGTGGTGGATGCGGGTGCGGCCTTCGAGCTCATGCACGCGTTCGCCCTCTTCCACGACGACGTGATGGACGACGCGGACAGCCGTCGCGGCGCGCCGACCACTCACCACCGGTACACGGCGCTGCATGCCGAACAGGGGTGGGCGGGCGACGGGCGGCGCTTCGGTGACGGCGTCGCCATCCTCGTGGGCGACCTCGCCTTCGTGTTCGCCGACCGCCTGATGGCCCCGGTGCCGAAAGCCGCCTGGCACATCTGGGACGAACTGCGCATCGAACTGAACATCGGCCAGGTGCTCGACATCCTCGGCAGCGTGCGCAACGAGCGCCGTCGCGACAAGGCCGAGCGCATCTGCCGCTACAAGAGCGGCAAGTACACGATCGAGCGCCCCCTGCACCTCGGTGCGGCGATGGCCGCCCCCGACCGGCCCGACCTGCTGCCAGCGCTCAGCGCGTATGGCCTGCCGTTGGGCGATGCCTTCCAGATGCGCGACGACGTGATGGGCGCATTCGGCGACGAGGCGCTCACCGGCAAGCCCGTGGGCGGCGACCTGCGCGAGGGCAAGCCCACACCACTGCTGGCCCGCGCGTTCGAGCGAGCCGACGCAGCCCAGTTGCACGTGCTGGATCTGGTGGGCACCACCACGCTCTCCGACGTCGATGTCGCCCGGGTGCAGCAGGTGATCGTCGAGACCGGGGCGCTGGCCGACCTCGAGGAGACCATCAGCCGTCTCACCGACGAGGCCGTGTCGGCCATCGGCCGGGCGCCGATCGACAGCGTCGCCCGCGACGAGTTGGTGGCGCTGGCGGCCTACGTCAGCCATCGGCAGGTCTGAACCCCTGCTGTTCACGCGGCCCGTGGATGATCAGAGCGCGGAGTAGGTGAGCAGCGCCTGCTCGAGGGTGGTCTCCACCACTCCGACCTCGTCGACCACGGCCTCCAGCCAGGGCGGACGCACACCCGCCACCACGCTGATCGGCTCGTCGACACCGCTGCCCTGCAGCGCGAGGCGCACGAACAACGAGGCGTAGTCGCGCGGGCGGAGATCACGCGACAGGTCGGCCAGCGCGTACGGGTCGGGCACCTCTCGCGAATCGGACAGCACGATGAAGGAACTCGAGGTCGGCCCGGACGGGCCGCCCCACAGGCCGGGTCCGTCGCACAGCACGGCGCCGCGCACCAACGCGGGGCGTGCACCGGCCAGCAGCAGCGCGATGTAGGCACCAAGGCCCCGGCCCACCACGGTCGACTCGCCGAGTGCACCCAGCGCGATGTCGGCGTCGGCCAGCAGGATCTCGGCCGAGTAGCCGCCACCGGCAGGCACCGTGGATCGGCCGTGCCCGGTGAAGTCGAGCGCCGTCACGGGCCCGGGCCAGTCGGCGGCCCAGTGCGGCACCGATGTCGGGGCCTGCTCGCCCAGACCGTGCAGCAGCAGCAGTGGCCGACCATCGCCCTCGCGGAGGCGGTGCAGCGCCAACTGGATGCGGTTGTGAGTGAGGAACTCGACGGTCATCGCCCACCCCCGAGGAAGTCGAGGGTTATCGAGGCGACATACTCGCCCTGTTCGATGTGCACGAAGTGGCCGGCGTCCTTCATCACTTCCAGTCGTCCGCCGGGTGGCAGCATCGGGGTGATGTGGTGCGGCAGGGTGCCCCAGCCCATTGGTTCCTGCTGGCCGGCGAGCACACCGAGGAACGGCATGCCGAGGCCCGGCAGGCGCAGGGCCGTCCATTCCGGTCGCCACGGGCCGAAACCACCGAAGCGCAGGGATGGGTCGAGCTTCCAGCGCCAGCCGTCGACGTCGTGACGCGCACCGACACTCACCAGGTAGCGCAGCCACTCGATGGGCAGGCGCGGGTTCAGTTTCGCCCGACGCTCGGCCAGTTCCTGCAGACTGCCCGCCTTGCGCGAAGCGGTGGCGGTGGTGCGACGGTGGTCGAGCCAGCCGGCGAGGTCGCTGGCCATCATGCGAGTGCGTTCGTGTTCGGCCACGTCGGCCATCGGCCGCTTGGAGGGCAGCCCGTCGAGGTTCACGAGGTGGCTGAACCGGAACGGGTGCGCGTCGGCCAACTGGATCATCAGCGCACCGCCCTTGCTGTGACCCACCACCGGCGCTGGACGCGAGGTGATGCGCGACATCACGCCGATCGCGTCGCGGATGTCGGCATCCCATCCGTAGAGCGCGGCGTGCTCGCTGTCACCGTGCCCGCGTTGGTCCCAGGCGACGACCCGCCGTCCGGCGGCGGCGAGGCGAGGTGCGAACGCCGAGTAGGTGCGTGCGAAATCGAGCCCACCGTGCACCAGGAACAGGGGATCGGCGGTCTCGTCGCCCCATTCGTGCACGGCGATCGAGACCCCGTTCACGTCGAGGTGGTACTGCCGGGCGGGGGCCTGCGCACCCGGGTACGTCACCTCGTCCATTCGGCGCAGGCTACGGCGCGGTGGCCGTCGGCACCCAACCGGCGTATGCTCCGCGGCGTGGGATCGGACCGTGTAGCGGTGCGGGCGAGGCGCCGGATGTCGGGAATCGCCGGGGCTGTGGCCGTGCTGGCAGTGGCTGCCGGCTGCGGCGACGACAGCGGCAGCAGCGACACCTTGCCCCCGATGATCACCACCACCACGACGACCACGATGCTCGTCACCACGACCACGATGGTGAGCTACTACGAGGTGCAGAGCGGCGACATCCTCAGCAAGATCGCCGAGTCGTTCGGGGTGACGCAGGCCGACCTGATGAGCGTGAACGGCATCGACGACCCCGACCACATCGAGGCCGGCCAGGTTCTGAAGATCCCGCCGCCGAAGCAGGTGGCCGACACGCTTCCGCCCACCTCGGCGGCGTCGCCCGCGACTTCGTCCAGCGTCGCGCCCTGATTCACGAAATTTCCCTCAAGCCCGTCACCCGCGGTGCCGATGGAAGAGGCGTGTTGGTTGAAGGTTGCGGGGACGCAACCTCGGAGTCCCGGCAGGTCACCCGCTTCCGCCCCCCGGAGCACGGGTGACCGCCGGGAACTCCGATCCACGATGATCCTCGAGCCGGCCGGACGGGTGGTCGGCTCGGAGATCGCCGTTGCCTCGGGACCTTCTGCCCTGCCGGGCCCGGAACGGCTGGGATACGCTCGCCGCATGAGTTTCTGGCCCAACTCCGAGCACTGGAGCGTCGCCATCCCCCGGCGCACGAACCACTACCTGTGCCCCTCGCTGGAGGACACCGGCTTCGCGATGCTCGAACCCCTCGACGTCGACGTGCCCGCGCTCGAGTGGGAGTCGCTCGAGTACATGGACTGGAAGAGCGGCGGCGACACGAACTTCGCCCCCCTCGCCTCGGCCGACGGGCAACTCGACTGCCGTGGCTTCTGGGACAAGGGCAAGACCGACAAGGACGCGCTCTGGACCTCGAACGCGGACAAGGCACCCACGCTGAAGGCCTACGTCGACGGCATCGGCGCCAACTTCGGTCGGGTGCGCATCATCAAGCTCGAGCCGCAGGATCACGAGACCGCCCTGCGCAGTTTCCATCGCGACGACAACAACCGGTTCAACCCCGAGGGCACCGGCTGGGTGGTGCGCACGTGGGTGGAGCTGACCGATTCCCCCGACAGCTACATGCTGTTGATGGATCTCGGCGACGACAACCTGCCCGTTCGCGGCACCGAGCGGCGTGTGCCGCTGGCCCGCGGCTCGCGGTTCGTGGTCGACACCCAGCGTCTCTGGCACGTGGTGGTGCACAACGCCACCACGCCGCGGTACGCCCTCATCACCAGCCTCGAGTGCACCCCTCACCTCGAGGACTGGATCCAGAGCCAGTCGCCGGCCCTCGTCTGATCCGTCACGCCTGATCGGGCGCACTGGGCGTCAGTAGTGTCGGCGGGCATCGGCCCCTCCGTCACGCCCTTCCGCCGCCAGCAGGACGAGTTGATGCGTTGCGTGCTGGGCGCGCTGCGGGGCGAACCCGTGGACCAGCGGAGGATGTCGGCGGACGACCTGTCCACCGTTGGGTTCGCCACCGGCCTGACGGCACTCGCCGCGCATCTCGGCCTGGTGGACGGCGACGGGCCGGTGCGGCGCTATCTCGACGACCAGCGGCATGAGGTGGCGTTGCGCCATGGCAGGTTCGCGGCGCTGGTGCCGGAGGTGCTGCGTTCGCTGGGTGCGGCCGGCGTGCCGGTCGTGGCGCTGAAGGGCGCGGCGCTGTGCGGCCACACCGGTGAGGCGCCGGTATGGCTGCCTGCCGACACACGACCCATGAGTGACGTGGACCTGATGGTGCCGGTGTCGATGCGGGCAGCGGCGTGTGCCGCGCTGACGGCAGACGGCCATCGGCTCGAGTCGTCGTCGGAGCACGAGGACACGTTCCTCGCCTGGGGAGACGGAGACGTGGGAAGGACCGACGGCGAGTCGGCCGAGCACAACGGCCGCATCGAGGTGCACCCGGGTTGGGGGCAGTTCCTCCACGGCTACACCGCGCCCGGGCCCACCTTCACCGGTGAATGGTCGAGGGCGCACATGGCTGCCCATGCGATCGGCCACCTGTCGTCGACCGTGGTGCGCGCCGAGGTGCGGGCGGTGAACGTCGTGGACGTGTGGTTCCTGCATTCCGCTGGAGTCGACTGGGACGCGATCGCAGATGTGATGGCGACCATCGACCCTCGCCTCACAGCCCCCGGCCTGTGGATGTGCGACAGCCTGCTGCCGACAGTGGTGCCCCGACACCTGCTCGACCGGGAGCTGCGGCGGCTTCCCGCCGCCGGAAGACTCACTGGGCTCGACCCCGCAGCCGTGCTGCGCGACCCCACGCAGCGCACCACCGGGCGCTGGCGGCTGGCGTTCGCGGACGGGGGCAGCGAGCGCCGGGCGGTGGTGCGACAGCTGGCGCAGTCGTTGGTCGGTGGGGGGCTTTCCGCGCGTGTTCGTCGGTTCTGGCGTGAACCCTCGCCACGGGGTCGGTGATCCGCCTACGATGGCCTCATGGGGCGCACGAAGACGGGGCTGACGCAACGCGCAGCCGGACAGGGTCGGCGATGACCACCGTCCTGTTGGCGCACTCGTACTTCCTGCGCCTCGACCCGAAGCAGCACGCGAAGATGAAGCCGTACCCGCCGCTGAACACGCTGCACGCGGCCACGGTGCTGCGGGCCGACGGCCTCGACGTGGCGCTCTTCGACGCGATGCTTGCCGCCGACGAACACGAGTTCCGCGACAGCCTGACCGAGCACCGGCCGCAGGTGGTGGTGCTGTTCGAGGACAACTTCAACTTCCTCTCGAAGATGTGCCTCACCCGCATGCGCGAGGCAGCGATCGTCATGATCGGCATGGCTCGCAAGGCGGGCTGCCGTGTCGCCGTCTGCGGTGCCGACGTGACCGACCATGCCGAGGTGTACCTCGCAGCCGGCGCCGAGGCATGCCTGCTCGGCGAGGGCGAGCACTCGATGCGCGAGGTGGTGAGCCGCTGGCTGGGCCCCGACCCGCTGCAGTCGCTCGCCGACATCCCCGGGGTTGCGGTGATCGACGACGGCTCCGTGCACTCGAACGGCCGACGCTCCATCGAGCGCCACCCCGACGTGTTCGGCCTGCCGGCCCGCGACCTCGTCGACATGGATGCCTACCGGCAGGCGTGGGTGCAGGCGCACGGGCGGTTCTCGCTGAACATCGTCTCCACCCGCGGCTGCCCCTACTCGTGCAACTGGTGCGCCAAGCCGATCTGGGGTCAGCGCTACGCGATGCGGTCCGCGCAGGAGGTGGCCGACGAGGTCATCCTGCTGGCCCGGGACTACGCACCCGACCACCTGTGGTTCGCCGACGACATCTTCGGCCTGCGCAGCGACTGGCTGGCCGCGTTCGCCGACCGTGTGCAGCAGGCCGGTGTGCGCGTGCCGTTCACGATGCAGAGCCGTTGTGACCTGATGAACGAGCAGGCCGTCGACGCACTGGCGCGCAGCGGCTGCGAGGAAGTGTGGCTGGGTGCCGAGAGCGGCAGCCAGCGGGTGCTCGATGCGATGGACAAGGAGATCACCGTCGAGCAGATCCGCACGGCGCGCATGCGTCTCGGCGACCACGGCATCCGGGCATGCTTCTTCATCCAGTTCGGCTATCCGGGCGAGACGTGGGACGACATCGAATCGACCGTGTCGATGGTGTCGGAACTGCTGCCCGACGACATCGGCGTCAGCGTCAGCTACCCGTTGCCCGGCACTCGCTTCCACGAGATGGTCCGTCTCGAACTCGACGATCAGGCCAACTGGGAACACAGCGGCGACCTCGCGATGATGTTCCGCGGCACCTACGGCACCGAGATGTACCGCGAGTTGCACCTCAGCCTGCACGACCTGCTCGACCTCCGCCGGCGCGAGGCGGGACTCAGCCGCTGTCGGCACGCGATGCTGCCCGACGTGGAACCCGACGCCCATCGCGAGCGCGTCGAGCAGCGTTGGGCGGCCCTGCGCGCTCGTGAGCGCGGCGAGCGCAACCCGAACCCCACGCGACTGCGCATTCCCGTCACCGGCGGCTCATGACCGACAGGCGGGCAACCCCTTGCCACGGATACTGTGATCAGCATGCGTGAACACGGACCCGAGCGACTGGTCGGCCAGGGTCTCGACCCGCAGCAGACCGAGTCGGGCAACCGACTGATCGCCACGCTGCTCACCGATCCGGTGGTCGGTCCGCAGATCGACCTGTTGCTCACCTGGCGACCCACGGGTTACGAGGCATGGGCCGAACGGGGCATGGTGCGGTTCCAGCGCTTCGTCGACGACGAGGGCCGACTGCACTTCGAGGTGGTGGAGGTGCTGGGTGAGAACCCGGTCGCCCGGCAGGACCCTCTTGCCTTGAACTCGGTGGAACTCGAGGAGCTTGCGGCCGACGCGTCGGGCTTCGACGGAGCCGACCCGACCCGTCGCTTCGTCGCACCGGAGCACCAGACCTATCCGTTCGCCTACGAGCGGATCGCCCAACTCTTCGACTCGCCGAACGCGCCCGACATCGCGGTGTCGCCGCGGGACTGGTGCTCGGGTTCGCAGCCCGGCACCCATGGTGCGCTGCACGTGCGTCAGGCGAGGGCCCCACTGTGGTTCAGCGGTCGTGGTGTGCGAGCCGGTCACCATGCCGCTGCGGCGCGTGCGGTCGACATCGCGCCCACGTGCCTCGCAGCGATGGGCTTCCCGCGCGTGGAAGGTGTCGGCCCCGGAGGGCAGCCGTCGGGCGACGTGTACCTCGCCCGGCAGGACGGCAGCGTGCTGCACGACGTCGTCGACAAGCGGGGTGCCCGGCCCACACGGCTCTACGTGTTCCTGCTCGACGGTCTGCACCACACCGAACTCGAACGCCAACTGGCCACCGACCCGATGGCGCTGCCCAACATCCGCAGGCTCCGCGAGCGGGCCGCCGTGATGGACGGCGGCTCGATGGTGAACTTCCCCTCGATCACGTGGCCCAGCCACACCACCATCGGCACCGGCACGTGGTGCGGGCACCACGACGTGGTGAACCCCACCTACTACCTGCGCGACACGCGCGAGACGGTGTCGCCGCAGGGTCTGCAGGTCGGCACCGAGCGATTCGCGAGCACTGCCGTCGAGAGCCTGCACGAGGCCTGCCAGCGCGTGCACCCCGACTGCACGACCGCGGCCATCCATGCTCCCTTCGGCCGTTCGGCCACCCACGCCGTGCTCGAGGGCCGCAACCTGTGCGACCGGGCGCGTGTGAAGGAACTGACCGCACGGTTCGCCGAGCACATGAACCCGCGCTGGGCCGATGAGCACCAGTCGGTTGCCAGCGAGTCGCTGCTCGACACCCGCGGCCTCGCCCAAGTGGTGGAGTTGTTCACTCGTGAGGGTCTCGAGCCGCCGTTGTTCGTGTACCACGAGCTGGCGCTCACCGACGGGGCCGGTCACGAGTACGGGCCGCACTCCCACGGGCTCTCCGATGCGCTGGCCGAGACCGATCTCCGCATCGGTGAGGTGTTGGCCGTGCTCGATGAACAGGGTCTGTTCGACGACACGCTGTTCGTGCTCACCGCCGACCACGGCATGGCGCCCCAGGACGTCTCGTTGCGTGCCAACCCGTCCGGTCACGCCCTCGAGGCCGGCTTCGCCGCCGTGGTGGCCGAACCGATGATCTGGTTGATCGACCTGCACG
This sequence comes from Actinomycetota bacterium, assembly GCA_046082485.1. Classification (GTDB taxonomy): domain Bacteria; phylum Actinomycetota; class Acidimicrobiia; order Acidimicrobiales; family Ilumatobacteraceae; genus UBA668. The sequence goes on along the minus strand of JBJTXX010000467.1, from coordinate 40,300 downwards.
TCGAGGTCGAGCGCAAGCCCGACCTGCGCACCGCCAGGGTCACCGTCTGCGAGAACGACCCCGACACGACGGGCGAGCGCCCACCGGTGCCGGGTGCCGAGGTGGCGGTGATGGCGCACCGTACGGGCAGGCCTGCCAAGGAACTGGCGCGTGGTCGCACCGATGTCAACGGGATGTTCGCGTTCGCCACCCCCAGCGACGTCGACACCGACCGCATCGCGCTCACCATCCATGCCGCCGGGTTCAACCCGCGCCACCTGACGCTCGAGGGCACGCAACTCGGCGTCGATCTGCGCGGCGCCCTCTACTTCTTCTAGACCGCGGCGATGGTTCAGCCCGCAGTGCGGTGCGCTGCGGCCAGTTGGGCCACATCGCGCATGATGCGTGACAGCTCGAAGTCCTTCGGGGTGTAGACCGCGCTGACACCTGCGTCGGCGAGGCGTCCGCGGTCGGTCTCGGGGATGATGCCACCGACCACCACGGGAGCCTCGACCCCCACGGCCCGCAGCATGTCGACGATGGAGGGCACCAGCTCGAGGTGCGACCCGCTGAGGATCGACAGGCCGATCACGTCGGGGTCCTCGTCGCGGGCGCTCGCGACGATCTGCTCGGGTGTCAGGCGGATGCCGCTGTACACGACCTCCATGCCGGCGTCGCGCGCGGCGACTGCGATCTGTTCGGCGCCGTTGCTGTGGCCGTCGAGGCCCGGCTTGGCGACCAGGAAGCGGGGCGGTCCGCCGGGGATGCTGCGCACGTACTCGGCCACCTCGGCCAACTCGCCCACCCGCCGACCCACCGCGGCGTTCACCCCGGTGGGTGCCCGGAACTCGCCGAACACCTCGCGCAGGCACGCCGCCCACTCGCCGGTGGTGCCGCCCGCCTTCGCGAGCGCGATCGAGGGCTCCATGATGTTCCCGCCCCCGACAGCGGCGTCGTGCAGGGCGGCGATGGCTGCGTCGACGGCGCGTTGGTCGCGGGCGGCCCGCCAGGTTGCGGTCTCATCGATCAGCTGGTGCTCGATGGCCGGGTCGACCGTCAGGATGTTGCCCGGCGAGTCGAGCGGGCTGGGTTCGGTCTCGGTGAAGGCGTTCACGCCCACCACCGTCTGCTCACCCGCCTCGATGCGGCGTGTGCGCTCGGCCATGCTGCGCACCAGACGGCCCTTCAGTTCGTCGACTGCCGCGAAGGCGCCGCCCAGCGACAGCACCTCCTGCAGTTCGGCCCACGCGGCGTCGCGCAGTTCGGCGGTCTTCGCCTCGATGACGTGCGAGCCGTCGAACAGGTCGCCGTACTCCAGTAGGTCGGTCTCGAACGCCAGCACCTGTTGCATGCGCAGGGCCCACTGTTGGTCCCAGGGGCGGGGCAGACCGAGGGCCTCGTTCCACGCCGGCAGCTGCACACTGCGGGCCCTGGCCTTCTTCGAGAGCGTGACGGCCAGCATCTCGAGCACGATGCGCTGCACGTTGTTCTCGGGCTGAGCCTCGGTGAGGCCGAGGCTGTTCACCTGCACGCCGTAACGGAACCGGCGGGCCTTGGCGTCGGTGACGCCGTAGCGCTCGAGCCCGATGCGATCCCAGAGATCGGTGAAGGCGCGCAGCTTGCAGACCTCCTCCACGAACCGGATGCCGGCGTTCACGAAGAACGAGATGGCGCCGAAGACCTGTGCGAATTGTTCGTCGGCGACCTGACCACTGGCCTTCACCGCGTCGAGCACGTCGATGGCGGTGGCCAACGAGAAGGCGATCTCCTGCACGGGCGTGGCACCGGCCTCCTGCAGGTGGTAGCTGCAGACGTTCATCGGGTTCCACTTCGGGGCGTGCTGCGCGCACCACGCCACAACGTCGACGATCAGCCGTCGGCTGGGCTCGGGCGGGAAGATGTAGGTGCCGCGTGACAGGTATTCCTTCACGATGTCGTTCTGGGTGGTGCCGCGCAGGGCGACGGACGGCACGTCCTGTTCCTCTGCGTTGGCCACGTAGAGCGCCAGCAACCAGGCCGCCGTCGCGTTGATGGTCATCGAGGTGTTCATCTGCCCGGGCGGAATGCCGTCGAGCAGCGTGCGCATGTGGCCGAGGTGCACCACGGGCACGCCCACCTTGCCCACCTCGCCGCGCGCCAGCACGTGGTCGGGGTCGTAGCCGGTTTGGGTGGGAAGGTCGAATGCGATCGACAGCCCGGTCTGCCCCTTCGCCAGGTTCGTGCGGTAGAGCTCGTTCGATGCCTTCGCCGACGAGTGGCCGGAGTAGGTGCGCATCAACCACGGTTCGTCGCGTTGGGTCATGGCGGGAAGTGTGTCCTCTCTCATCGGGTTTCGCCACCCGAGGCAGGGGCGATGGCATCGGCCAGCAGGTGCAGGTAGTCGGCGCGGGGCACGTCGACCACGCCGAGACTGGCGAGGTGATCGGTGCGCCACTGCACGTCGAGCAACAGCGCCCCCGTGTCGTTCAGGTGTTGCACCAGCGCCACCAGCGTCACCTTCGATGCATCGGTGGCTTCGTGGAACATCGACTCCCCGGCGAAGAGGCCAGCGATGCGCACGCCGTACAGGCCGCCCACGAGCCGACCGTCCAGCCATGCCTCCACACTGTGCGCCCAGCCCATCCGGTGCAGACGGGTGTAGGCCGCGACGAAGGGCTCGTTGATCCAGCCGTGGGGGCGGTGGGGGTCGGCGCAGGCCCGCATGACGTCGTCGAAGCGGGTGTCGAAGGTGATGTCGAAGCGGGCGCAGCTCTTGCGCAACGACCGCGACACCCGCAGGCCGTCGAGCGGCAGCACGCCGCGCGGGTCGGGTGACCACCAGCCGATGCGTCGCCGGTCGAACGGCATCGGGAACAGACCGCTGCGGTACGCCGACAGCAGGGTGCCGGGCTCGAGGTCTCCCCCCACGCAGACCAGTCCGCTGCGGTCGGCCGTGCCCGGGTCGGGCATCTGCCAGCGGCTGGGCGGCGGTTCGACGGGGGCCGGTGTCATCCAGCCCCGATCAGTAGCTGTAGAAGCCGCGCTTGGTCTTGCGGCCCAGGTGGCCGGCGGTGACCATGCGGCGCAGCGTGGGTGCCGGCGAGTAGTTCGGGTCGGCGAACTCGGCGTGCAGCGCCTCGAGGATCGCCAGCGACGTGTCGAGGCCGACCAGGTCGAGCAGGGCGAAGGGGCCCATCGGGAAGTTGCAGCCGCCCTTCATCGCGGTGTCGATGCTCTCCATCGACGCCGTGCCGTTCTCGAGCATGCGGATCGCGTTGTTCAGGTAGGGGAACAGCAGTGCGTTCACGATGAAGCCGGCGCGGTCCTTCACCTCGACAGCGTCCTTGCCGCAGGCCGTGGCGAAGCCGAGTGCCGCAGCGATGGTGTCGTCGCTCGCCGTGATGGGCCGCACCACTTCCACCAACTTCATCATCGGCGCAGGGTTGAAGAAGTGGATGCCGCACACCTTGTCCGGCCGCTGGGTCACCATCGCCAGTTCCACCACCGGAAGGGTGCTGGTGTTGGTGGCGAGGATGCCCTCGGGCTTCACGATCTGCTCGAGTTCGGCGAACAGGGCCTTCTTCACGCCCAGGTCCTCCACCACGCTCTCGATCACGAGGTCGCAGCCGGCGAGATCACCGAGGTGGTCGGTGGGGCAGATGCGGCTGATGACCGCAGCACGCTCGTCCTCGGTGGCCTTGCCCCGTTCGATGGCCTTCGTGAAGCCACGGTCGATGGTGGCGAGCACTGCCTCGGCGGCGGCCATGCTGCGCGACCGCACGACCACGTCGTAGCCGGCGCGGGCTGCCACCTCGGCCAGTCCCGAACCCATGATGCCCGAACCCAACACGCCCACACGCTTGATCTCGCTCATTCGGCGAACAGTATCTACTCATCAGTAACTTCGACGAAGCGAGTACCGTCGCAGTCCATGGACGACGGTCGTGCGGACGAGGTGGCCACGCTCACCGAGGTGCAGTCGGCGCTGCGCTTCTTCATGGAGGCGGATCGCCTGAAGGGCGTCGAGCGGCGGAACTGGCTGTCGGACGGCTCACGGCGCGAGAACACGGCCGAGCACTCGTGGCACCTCGGCATCGCGGCCATGGTGTTCGCCGGTCACGCCACCGAGCCCGTCGACGTCGGTCGGGCTGTGTGCATGGCACTCGTGCACGACATCGTCGAGATCGATGCAGGTGACACGTTCGCCTACGACACCAGCGATGCGGCCGCCACGAAGCGCGCCCGCGAGGAAGCCGCCGCGGACCGCCTCTTCGGGCTGTTGCCGTCGGCGATGGGTGCGCACTTCCGCGAACTGTGGGAGGAATACGAGGCGGGCGAGACGCCCGAGGCGCGCTACGTGATGGCCGTCGACCGTGTGGCGCCGATGCTGCTCAACCTGGCGGAGGGCGCCAGCGTCTGGCGCGAGCACGGCGTGACCCGATCGAGGGTCGTGCAACGCAACGGCAAGCATGTGCAACCCTCCCTGCCCGAGGTGTGGGCGGAGGCACTGGCGCGACTGGACGCCGCGGCCGAGGCGGGTGTCGTCGACCCCTCATAGGGCCGCGGCCCCGCTACCGTCGCACCCGATGCCTCGTCGTTGGTTCAACCGTCCCGTTGTGGAACGCACCGACCAGGGCTACGTCGTGCGTCTCGGCGAGCAGGACATCTCGCTGCTGCTGCGGCTGCTGGCCGAGTTGCGGGGCCTGCTGCAGAGCGACGACCCGCAGGTGGCCCCGCTGGTGCGGCGGCTCTTCCCGCCGGCCTACCACCTCGACGACGAGGCCGACGCCGAGTACCAGCGCTACATGCGCGAGGAGTTGATGACCTCACGTCTCGGCGGCATGGATGCGGTCACCGATGCTCTTCGGGCCGGTCGACCCCTCACCGACGGCGAGATCACGGGATTCATGCAGTCGCTGAACAATGTGCGTCTGGTGCTGGGCACGCTGCTCGACGTGGGCGAGGACCACGACCCCACCGACGTTGACGACGACCACCCGATGGTGGCCGAACACCAGCTGTACAACTACACCAGTTGGCTGCTGGAGGTGACCGTGCACGCGATCAGCGGCGACTGATCACCCCGTCGCCCCGCCCCCGTCGACCCGGCCCCGGCGACCCCGGCGCCGCACTCCCCACCCCACCCCATCGCGAGGATGTCGCGCCCCTTTCATGGCGAACCGTCGAAACGGGCGCGACATCCTTCGGGGGTTCGGGGGTTCGGGGGTTCGGGGTGGGTCAGGGGTTGGCGAGAGTGCTGAGCCAGGCGGGCATCCGCACGGGGCGGCCCTGCGCGTTCACGCAGCCGTGCACCGTGACGGCCGTCGCCCGCACCTCGCCGTCGACCGTGAGCAGATAAGCCATCTGGAAGCTGGCACGGGTGGCTGAGCCGAGTCGCAGGTGCACGTCGACGACGTCGTCGAATCGCAGCGGCGACCGGTACTGCACCCACGCCTCGAGCACCGCGTAGTCGACCCCCTCTGCCCGCATCTCGGTGTACGGGTGGCCGAGGTGCCGCAGGTACTCGACCCGGGCTTCCTCCAGATACGGCAGGTATCGACTGTGGTGCACGATGCCCATGGCGTCGGTCTCGGCGAATCGCACCCGCAGACGGTGATGGTACGGGTAATCGTCGGCCACCAGGCCGGGTTCGAGGTCGAGTCGCACGGCAGCACCGTACCCGGCGAAGTTTGCGTGAATCGCCTGTGGGATTCCGCAGTTGCGGTGCTAGGTTTTCCACGCTCTCAACAGGAGGGTGCCTGGCCCCCATCGTCTAGTGGCCGAGGACACCACCCTTTCAAGGTGGCGACACGGGTTCGAATCCCGTTGGGGGTGCAAGGAAGTGCAATTCAGATCAGCCTGGAAACAGCCTGGTCCCGTGGTGAAGTTGGAGTTCACGCCGGCCTGTCAAGCCGGAGGTCGCGGGTTCGAGTCCCGTCGGGACCGCTCGGGGGCAACCCCGTTCGGGTCGAGTAGCTCAGTCGGCAGAGCATACGCCTGAAAAGCGTAGGGTCACCGGATCGACGCCGGTCTCGACCACCAGCAGCGGCCTTCCGGCCGCTGTTGTGTTTTTCAGCGGCATCGCCGGTTCCCTCGCTGCGTGCGGTGTGCAACACTTTGCGCGCACGGCGGCGCGGCCGCTGGTCCAGAGGGGGAAGTGCAATGGGTCTGCTCGACACGATCAAGGGTCTGGTCAAGGGCAACAAGAAGACGATCACCGAGGGCGTCGACAAGGCTGCCGACCTCATCCAGAGCAAGACCTCGGACGACGTCGACGCTCAGGTGGAGAAGGGCGCCGGCGTGGTGAAGGACCTCGTCGAGAAGCTCGACGACGGCTCGGCCGAGCAGAAGTAGTCGCCACGCGGGTGTGGCGCCTGTCGCACCCGACCCCGCCGCCGAGGGGGGCATCATGGAGGGCATCGAACACGTGCCCGCCATCGTGACCCGCGAAGCGGTACCCGGCGATTTCGAGCGGTACTTCGACGAGGGGTTCCAGGAGTTGTCCGCGGAGTCGCGGCACCTCCGGTTCTTCACGGCTGTCCGCGAGATCCCGCCGCGCCTTCGCGCGCAACTGGCGGAGGTGGACGGTCATCGCAATGCAGCGATCGTGGCGTTCGACGCAGCCGTGATGCTGCCCGACCACCCCGAGGGCAAGCCGATCGGCGTCGCCCGCTGGATGAGCGGACCCGAGGGCCCGCCCGAGTTGTCGATCACCGTGATCGACGCCTATCAGGGCATGGGGGTGGGTAGTCGATTGATGGATGCGCTGCTGGCGTTGGCGAGACGGCGAGGGGTGAACCGCATCATCGCCGACGTGTTGCGCGAGAACCTCGGCATGCGCGCCCTCGTGAACCGCTACCGGGCGGTGGTGCAGCGCAGCACCGACCCGCTCGTGGTGCGCTACCGCATCGACGTGTGACCGTGGCCGGTGGCCCAAAGTCCGCTCACAGGTGTCGTCTGGCAGACTTCCCGGGTGGCTGCACCTGACCGTCCTCCGCTCGAGCGGCAGTTGATCGACTCGCTGGAGGCCCTCCGTGGCCGTGCAGCGGGATCGGCGCCGGTCGTGTCGCCAGACGACCTCCGCACGCTGTTCGACGTGCAGGTCGCAAGTCGTCACACCGACCTCGCTGCGCGCTGGCTGCGCGGCAGGGGCAAGGGCTACTACACGATCGGTTCCTCGGGGCACGAGAGCAACGCAGCCGTTGCAATGGGCCTGCGTCCGACCGACCCCGCCCTGCTGCACTACCGCAGCGGTGGCTTCTATCTCGCCCGCAGCGGCGTGGAGGGTGTTCGCGACATCCTCGCCGGGGTGGTCGCGGCAGCCGACGAGCCGATCGCCGGTGGCCGCCACAAGGTGTTCGGCCGTCACGACCTGGCCGTCATCCCGCAGACCTCGACCATTGCGTCGCACCTTCCGCGTGCGGTGGGCGTCGCGTTCGCTATCGGGAGGGCCCGTCGGTTGGGGGTCGCCTCCCCGTGGCCTGATGATGCCCTGGCCGTCTGCTCGTTCGGTGACGCCTCGGCGAACCACTCGGTGGCGACGGGCGCGGTGAACACCGCCCTGCACTGCGCCCATCAGCGCCTACCCCTTCCGCTGCTGTTCCTCTGTGAGGACAACGGCCTGGGCATCAGCGTGCGCACCCCGCAGGGTTGGGTGGAGTCCGCGTACGGCAGCCGCCCGCACCTGCGCTACGAGCGCGTCGACGGCACCGAGCCCGATGCGGTGCTGGCTCTGAGCCGCGAACTGGGCGACTGGGTGCGCACCACCGGTCGACCGGCATTCCTGCACCTGCGGACGGTGCGCTACGGCGGCCACGCGGGCACCGACATGGAGGCCGCCTACCGTTCGGCTGCCGAGATCCGCGCCGAGGCCGCGCTCGACCCGATCACGGCGACGGCGGCTCGCCTGCTCGACCACGGTGTGTCGCTCGATGACCTGCTCGCCCGTCACGACGAACTCCGCGACCTCGTCCATTCCACTGCAGAGGAGGTGGCCGAACGTCCACAGTTGGCGACGGCCGCCCAGGTGATGGCCCCGCTGGCCCCGCGGCAACCGGATGCCGTCGAACGAGCGGCCACGACGGCTGCGGCACCGGCCGCCGAGGATGCCCCGCGCCTGACGCTCGCCCAGGCGATCAACGGCACGCTCGGAGACCTGCTGCGTGAGCAGACCGACGTGCTGCTGTTCGGCGAGGACGTGGCTGCCAAGGGTGGTGTCTACGGCGTGACGAAGGGACTGCTGGCCCAGGTCGGCGCGGCCCGGGTGTTCGACACGCTCCTCGACGAGACGTCGATCCTTGGTGTCGCCCTTGGGGCCGCGGTCAGCGGTCTGCTGCCCATTGCTGAGATCGAGTACCTCGCCTACCTGCACAACGCGGAGGACCAGTTGCGCGGTGAGGCCGCGACGCTGCAGTTCTTCTCGAACGGGCAGTACCGCAACGGCATGGTGGTGCGCATCGCCGGTCTCGGTTACCAGGAGGGCTTCGGAGGTCACTTCCACAACGACGACTCGCTGACCGTGCTGCGCGACATCCCCGGCGTGGTCGTGGGGGTGCCCGCCCTTCCCGACGACGCAGCCGGCATGCTGCGCACGCTGGTCGCTGCGGCCAGGGTCGATGGAACCGTCGGCGTGATGGTGGAGCCCATCGCCCGCTACCACACCGCCGACCTGCACGAGCGTGGTGACCAGCAGTGGCTGGCCGCCGCCGACCCCGTGGTGCACGTGCCCATCGGCCGGGCACGCACCCACGGCGACGGCAACGACCTCACCATCCTCACCTTCGGCAACGGCCTGTTCATGTCGCTGCGCGTGGCGCACCGCCTTGCGCAGCGCGGAGTGGGGGTGCGGGTGGTGGACCTGAGGTGGGTGTGCCCGCTGCCGGTCGACGACATCGTCCGCGAGGCGAACGCCACCTGCTGCACGCTGGTGGTCGACGAGACCCGCCGGTCGGGCGGAGTGGGGGAGGGCATCGTGGCCGAGCTGGTCGATGCCGGCTACATCGGCCACCTCGCCCGCGTGACCAGCAAGGACAGCTTCATCCCGTTGGGTGATGCAGCGAAGCTGGTGCTGCTCAGCGAGGCCGAGATCGAGGTCGCGGCCGAGGAATTGCTCTCACGCAACTTTCACCTTCCCGCGAACCGGCCCTAGACGAGGCCCGTCAGGATTCGTGCCGTGAGTTCGTGGTGGTACCCCCTGACCCGGTCGACCGGCATCGTTGCGGCGGTGCTCTCCGTGGCGTCGCTGGTGTGGGGGCTGTTCTTCTCCGCCCGCAACACGGGCAACCGACTGAAGCCGAACTGGTGGCTGGCCCTGCACAACTGGCTCGGCGGTCTGACCCTCGCGTTCGTGGCGCTGCACATGGTCGTGTCGTTCCTCGACACCGAGACCGGCATCGGGTTCGTCGACCTGTTCGTGCCGAGCGGCTCGGTCGGCTGGAGCATCGGGTGGGGCGTGCTGGCCTTCTGGATGTTCCTGGTCGTGGTGCTGCCGTCGGTGGCCCGGGTGCGCCGTCGGCTGCCGCGCAAGGCCTGGCATGCGGTGCACCTCCTCTCGATTCCCGCCGTGGTACTCACCGCGGTGCACGCCTACCAGTCGGGCACCGACAGCGGCTCGACGATCTTCTCCCGCGCCTTCGCCGTGCTCGTCGGCGCCTGCATCTACCCTGTCACCGTTCGCCTGATCGGCGTCGCCCAGGCCCGTCGTGCGGTCGCCTGAACAGAGGAACCCCATGTCGCCGAAGGAAATCCCCAACCGCCCCACCCCGATCGACCCGCTCGTCGCGAAGCGTCTCGAGGCGCTGAGCCGCCGGCAGGGCCAGCCGCTGCCTCCCCCTTCGGCGCTACCCCGCCCGGCGGGGACGGCACCGGGCAAGGCAGCGAGCGCGGCCGGACCCAAGGCAGCCGGTGCAACCCCCCGCACCGGCCGCCGGGCCAAGCCAGCCCGCAAGGCCAAGGCGACGGCACTTGCCGTCAGCGTGGTCTCGACCGGTGCGATGGCGGCGCTGTTCTCGCAGCAGGACACGTCATCGGATTCCGTGGTGCTCACCAGTGGCACCCTGGCACCGGTCCTGACGCCTGCGCCGAGCCCGGTGACCGCCACGGTGGTGTCGAACCAGACGGCTGTCACCACCCCCATCATCACCACCGTGCAGCCGGCCGCGACGACGGCTCCGGTCACGGCCGCCCCCGTCACCCAGACTCCGGCGTCGGCCGGTATCGCCGACGGCACCTACCCGGGCCAGGGATCACGCAACCGCTGGGGCACCGTGCAGGTGCAGGCCGTGTACAGCGGCGGGCAGTTGGTCGACGTGCAGGTCCTGCGATACCCCGACGGCGACCGGCGTAGCCTGCGGATCAGCCAGTACTCGCTGCCGCGCCTCGTCGACCAGGCGCTGTCGGCGCAGGGCACGGGCATTGCCGGCATCTCCGGCGCCACCTACACCTCGCGCAGCTACGTTGCCTCGTTGCAGTCGGCGATCGACGCGGCGAAGGCAGCCTCGGGCATCACCGGCTGAGATGGCGCTGCACCACGTCGAGGCGGTGATGGGCACCACCGTCAGCATTGACGTGGTCGATTCGCACGACCTGAGCGTGGTCGACCGTCTCGTCCGCTGGTTCCACCATGTCGACGAGGTGTTCAGCCCCTACAAGCCGGACAGCATCGTCAGCCGCATCGGTCGTGGCGAGATCGGCCCCTCGGCGCCGGAACTGTCGGGTGACGTGCTCGAGGTGCTGCACCGCTGCGAACAGCTGGTCGCAGCGACCGAGGGGGTCTTCGACGTCTGGAACCTGCCCTCGCCGAACGGCACCCGATTCGACCCGTGCGGGTACGTGAAGGGTTGGAGTGTCGAGCGCGCTGCGTACCTGCTGGAGCAGCAGGGCTGTCATCATTTCTGCCTCAACGCGGGCGGCGACATCGTGCTGGCGGGCCGGAACCACGACGGCGGACCTCGGAGTCTCGGCATCCGGCACCCCGACGACCCCCAGCGGCTGGCGATGGTGCTGCGCGCAGAGGGGCCACTGGCAGTGGCCACCTCGGGCAGTTACGAACGGGGGGCCCACATCATCGACCCCCGTGACGGCCGCCCGGTGACCGACCTCGCGAGCGTGACGGTGGTCGGCCCGTCGCTGGCCGACGCCGATGCCTACGCCACCACCCTCTACGTCATGGGACTGCCGGGGCTCGAGTGGTTGCAGCGGCACCGGGGCTACGGCGGTTGCGTGATCACCCGCGACGACGAGGTGTACACGACTGCCGAGTTCGACGCGGTGCTGGTGCGCTGAGCAACGACCCGCGCAGGCGCGGCGGCGGTACGGTGGACGTCATGCCCCTTGCGCTCAACTTCGTGACGTCGGCCAAGCGGCACACCGACCTGCCCGAGACTCCCGCCGAGGTCGCGTTCGTCGGCCGCAGCAACGTCGGAAAGTCGTCGCTCATCAACGCGCTCGCCAACCGCAGACAGCTGGCGAAGGTGTCGAACACCCCCGGTCGCACCCAGTTGTTGAACATGTTCGCCCTACCGAACGGTGCCTCCGTGGTCGACCTGCCCGGCTACGGGTACGCCAAGGTGCCCGAGCGCGAGCGCTCGAGCTGGCAGGCGATGATCGAGGGCTACCTGCTGCAGCGCGAGGGTCTGGAGTTGGTGTTCGTGCTGGTCGACGGTGAGATCGGCCCCACCAAGCTCGATGTGCAGATGCTGGAATGGCTGCGCGCCAACGGAGTGCCGCACACCGTGGTCGCCACCAAGCTCGACAAGGTGAAACCCAGCAAACTGGGAACGCGCAAGCGAGAACTGGCGAAGGCCGCCGGGCTGGACCCGGGCGACGTCATCTGGGTCAGCGCCGCCAAGGGCACGGGCATCGACGTGTTGTCGTCGCACGTGCTGATGATGATCAACGACTGACCGTTCGGGTCAGCGTCGCAGCAGGCCGCGCGCCTTCGCGACCACGTCTCGCGGGTCGGGCATGCCCATGCCCTTGCGCAGCACCTTCTCCTTCTTCGCCGTGTACGGCGGGTACATCAGCGCAGGGTCGATCTTCGTGGTGCGGCTGTGCACGGCGCGGTGGTGGCTGAACGCGTCGAAGCCGAACTTGCCGTGATAGGCGCCCATGCCGCTCTCGCCCACGCCACCGAAGGGCAGGTGCGGGTTGCTGACGTGCATGAGGGTGCCGTTCACGCAGGCCCCGCCACTGGTGGCCCCGGCCAGCACCCGGTCGTTCTCGTCGTCGCTCTCGCTGAACGTGTAGAGGGCCAGGGGCTTGTCGCCCTTGGCGGCGGTCTCGTTCACGAAGGCGAGCGCCTCGTCGATCGAGTCGACGGCGATCACCGGCAGGATCGGGCCGAAGATCTCCTCGGCCATGACCGGGTCGTCCTTCGACACGCCGGTGAGCACCGTGGGTGAGATGTAGCGGGTGTCGGGGTCGGTGTCGCCCCCGAAGGCCACCGTGCCGCTGTCGAGCAACTTCTCGAGCCGGTGGAAGTGCGGGGCGTTCACGATGCGCGTGTAGTCGGCGCTCGCCTTCGGGTCATCGCCGTAGAACGACGTGACGTGGCGGCCCATCGCCTGCACCAACTGGTCGTGCACGGACCGTTCGACCAGCACGTAGTCCGGGGCGATGCAGGTCTGGCCGGCGTTCACGAACTTGCCCCAGGCGATGCGCTTCGCGGCCACGTCGACGTTCGCGTTGCGGCTGACGATGGCCGGGCTCTTGCCGCCGAGTTCGAGGGTGACCGGCGTGAGATTCTCGGCGGCGGCGCGCATCACGATGCGGGCCACGCGGCTGTTGCCGGTGTAGAGGATGTGGTCGAACCGCTGGGCCAGCAGTTCGGTGGTCTCGGCCACGCCTCCCTGCACGGCCACGACCGCCGTGTCGCCGAGTGCGCCGATGAGGTCGATCAGTTCGGCAGCGGTGGCCGGCGCCAGTTCGCTGGGCTTGCCCACCACGGCGTTGCCGGCCGCGATCGCCGCGACCATCGGCACGATCAGCAACTGCACCGGGTAGTTCCACGGCGCGATCACGCAGGTGACACCGACCGGTTCGGGCACGACGTACGACGTGCCGGGCTTGAACGCGACGGGTGTGGCCACCTTCTCGGGCTTCATCCACAGCGGCAGGTGGGCGAGGGTGTGGTCGATGTCGCTGATGGCGAAACCGATCTCGGTGAGCCAGGCCTCGGCGCGGGGCTTGCCGAAGTCGGCGGCCAGCGCGGCGAGCAGACGCTCTTCGCGCTCGACCAGCAGTTGCTTCATCCGGCGGAGCGTGGCGACCCGCCATTCGGCGGGCTTCGTGGTGCCTCGGTCGTACGAGTCGCGGGCACCCTGCACGAGGGGCCCGATGGCATCGAGCGGTGTGGTGACGAATTCCATGGGCGAACGATAGGCGCGCCCAGGACGACTTCGGTCAGCGGACCTGCAATTGATGTGTGATGGAGCTGCGGTTCGTGCGGAACCCGAGGGCCCGATACAGCTGGGCCGCCCCGCTGGGATTCTCGCTGTCGACCCCGATGGACGCGTGGGTCAGGCCCTCGGCCGCGAACGCGTGCAGCGATGCGGCGATGAGGGCGCTGCCCACACCTCGACCGCGCCACTGCGGAAGGATCCCGAGGTTGTCGATCCACGCATCCATTCGGCCCAGCAGATCGTCGTCGGCCGGGAAGCGCTTGTTCAGGCAGTGACCGATCACCCGGTCGTCGGGGTCGAGGGCCACGAACGACAGGTCGGGGCGTGCGCCGTAACCGCGCACCATCTGCTGCCAGTGGTGCGCCGAGGTGGGCGTGCTGCCCCAGTGCTGCTCGAACGAGATGTTCTTCTCGGTGCGGATCTCCTCGTCGCGGTCGTCGGGCCACGGCACGATGCGCACGCCGTCGACCGAGGTGAGCGGCGGCAGGTCGGTGAGGGGTCGTAGCAGCTCGTCCATGTACCGCACGGGTGTCATGCCGAGGGTGTCGAACACCCGGTGCGCATCGGTGATGGTGTCCGACACGTCGGTGCGCACGAAGCCCGGCAGCGAACTGCTCGACGACAGCACCTGCTCGGTGGCCCGGCGGAGCCCCCACTGCATCAGTGCCGTGCCGACGCCGGCCCTGCGGTGCTGGGGGTGCACAATGCCGAACACGTAGCACCGCTCCTCACGGACCTCGCTGGGAAGGTGGTACGTGTGGGCGTAGCCGACGATGCTGCCGTCGGCCTCGGCTGCCATCGTGTCGGTGGCGAACACCACGTGCTCGTCGTCGAGTTCCTCCGCCAGTTCCTCGACCTCCATCACCATCGGCGAGCCGTCGTGGCGATATGCGGCGTTGTACAGGACGCACACCTCGTCCAGGTCGGTGGCCGACAGGGGACGCAACGTGAAACCCGCCATCCGGTCGATTCTAACGGAGTAGGTCGTTCGACCTGTTCAGGGCCCTGCACGGGCGCCGCGCCCCGAGACCAATGGATACTCGGTAAGTGGCGGCAGCGAGTGACCAACTTCGCGACGGGAGCGTCGTTGAGGCGCTCGCTGCCGCCCGAGCGGGAGAGGCATGGGCGGCTGAGGTCCTGTTCAGGGACCTTCAGCCGCGCCTGCTCCGCTTCCTGAGGGCCTCCGAACCCCGGTCGGCCGACGACCTTGCCGGCGAGGTGTGGCTGGCGGTCGCCCGCGGCCTGCAGACGTTCGAGGGAGACCTGACCGGGTTTCGTTCATGGGTGTTCTCGATCGCTCGGCGACGGTTGGCCGATCACCGGCGAACGGCGGTGCGCCGGGCCACCGACCCCACCGACTTCGACCACGCCGACACACTGCTACCGGCCTCCGAGAGCACGGAGCAGGTGGTGCTGCGACAACTCTCGGGTCAGGACGCCGCCGATCTGGTGACGGCCCTCCTGCCGCCCGACCAGGCCGAGGTGTTGCTGATGCGCGTGCTCGGCGACCTCGACGTGGCGCACGTCGCCGAGGTGCACGACCGGCCCGCCAACTGGGTCCGCGTGACGCAGCACCGGGCGCTGCGCAAGCTCGCGGAACATTTCGCGGAAAAATCCGCGGAACCTGTAATGCACGCCCCCTCCCCGACGATCTGTTCGGCGTGACCGAGCACATCCTCCCCGACGACCTGGCCAACGGTCAGGTCGATGGCACCGCTGCAGCAGGCACTGCTCCCGGCACCTTCCACGGTGCAGCCGAGCTGCTCGATGCGATGCGCTCTCCGGCAACGCCGGACGAGCTGGTGGGGATGGCTGCCTTCGTGCAGCAGTTCTCCGCTTCGGTTATTTCATCTCACGCGGCCCCAGCCGCCCACCGAAACGGAGTCGTCCACATGCTCACCACCCGCATCACCAAGCGCGCCGCTGCCATGGCAGCCGTCACCCTGCTCGCCGCTGGCACCGCCGCCGCTGCGGCTGGCGGCGTGATCCCCACCCCGTTCGTGAGCTCGGCCGACGACTCGGCCACCACCATCTCGGTCAGCGTGCCCGGCAGTTCGGCCGACGACTCGGCGACGAGCACCTCCGTCGACGGTGCCGTGACGAGCAGCTCGATCGACGATTCGGCGACGTCGTCGTCGGTGGCCGACTCGGGCCTGTTCCCACACGATGCGCACGACCAGTGCGAGGACGCCCAGAAAGGCCTCGCCTCGGCGGACGACACCGCAGCCCTCGCGGCGCAGGCCGCCTCGATGGGCGTCTCGGTCGCCGACTATTGCTTGCTCGCCGACGCTGCGCACGACGCGGGCGACGACCACGGCAGTGGCGGTCACGGTGCCGATGACGCAGCGGGCGACGACCACGGCGGCGGCAGCCACAGTGGCGGCCATGGCGCCGACGATGCCCCCGGCACCAGCAGCCCTTCGGTCACCACGCCCTCGGGCGGCACCACCGACGACAGCGGCAAGGGCAAGGGCGGCAAGGGCAAGGGCAGCGACGATGCCGCCCCCGTCACCACCACCGCTTCGTCCTCGCCGGTGACCAGCACGCCCTCGACGACTCCCGGCTCGGGCAAGGGCAAGGGCAAGGGCGGCGACGACACCTCGAACGGCTGAGCACGGCCGTGCCCCCTCTTCGACCGCGGCCTACGGTTGCGGCGTGGAACAACTGAACGAACTCGCCTTCTATGGTCTGCCGGGAGCCCCTCGCTCGCCGGCAGACCTGCTTTCCGAGTGCCGCGACGGTGAGGCCCTGGGCTTCGGTTCGGTGTTCCTGAGCGAGCGGTTCAACATCAAGGAGGCCGTCACCCTCTCGGGGGCAGCCGCGGCCGTGACGTCCAGCCTCGGCATCACCACCGGTGTCACGAACCACAACACCCGGCACCCGGTGGTCACGGCCAGTTACGCCACCACGATGCACCGACTGACAGGCGGCAGGTTCGCGCTGGGTCTGGGCCGGGGCATGGACCGCATGTTCGATGCGTTCGGGCTGCCGCGCATCACGACTGCGCAGATGGAGGACTTCGCCGGGCTGATGCGGCGACTGTGGCGCGGCGACGTGGTGCTGGGCCACGACGGCCCGGCAGGGAAGTGGCCGGTGCTGGCGCTCGACCCGGAGTTCCGCGAGGACATCCCGCTGCTGATGAGTGCGTTCGGTCCGCAGAGCCTGCGCCTTGCCGGTCGGGCATTCGACGCGGTGCTGCTGCACACGTTCTTCACCGACGAGACCCTGCAGCGGTGTGTCGCCACGGTGCGCGCGAGCGCCGAGCAGGCGCGCCGAGACCCCGCTGCCGTGCGGGTGTGGAGCTGCTACGCGGTGATCGGCGACTGGCTGCCCGGGGACGTCCGGCTGAAGAAGACGGTGGGCCGTATGGCCACCTACCTGCAGGCCTACGGCGACCTCATGGTGCGAACCAACGACTGGGATCCAGCGGTGCTGGCCCGCTTCCGGGCCGACCCGTTCGTGGCCGGCTTCCGAGGGGCGCTGGACGGCAAGGCCACCACGGCGGAGCTCGAACACGTGGCGACGCTCATCCCGCAGGAGTGGCTGGCACCCGCGGCCACCGGCAGCGCCGAGCAGTGCGCGGCAGCGGTGCTGCGGCAGATGGAACTCGGTGCCGACAGCGTCATCCTGCACGGTGCTGCGCCAGCGGAACTCGCCCCGGTGGTCGAGGCCTACCGCCGCATCCGCCCCGCCGGTCGGTTCGACCACCTCGCCGCCAACCCCGGTGCCCGCTTGGACGCCGCGCCGCCGCTCTGACAGATTCCGCAGCGATGTTCCTCGCGCTCAAGGAGATCAAGCGGGCCAAGCTGCGCTTCGGCCTGCTCGCCGGTGCCGTGGGGCTGCTGGTGTTCCTCATCCTGTTCCAGCAGGCGCTGCTCGGCGGGCTGATCACCCAGTTCATCGGTGCCCTGCGCAACCAGAGTGCCGACGTGGTGGTCTACAACGACCAGGCTCGCCAGAACCTCGAGGGTTCTCGGGTGACGCCCGAACAGGTGCAGGCCGTGGCCTCCGTGACGGGCGTGGCGGATGCCGCCCCTCTCGGCGAGAGCACCTTCAGCGTGACGGCACTCGGGGAGATCAAGGACGCCGTGATCTTCGGCTACCGACTCGGCGGGCCCGGGCAGCCCACCACCCTGGTGGAGGGCCGTCTGCCGCAGGGGCCGGACGAGGCCGTCGCCAGCGAGAAGGACCGCGCCGACGGGTTCGGCATCGGTGACGTGGTGTCGGTGGAGCCGGACGGCACGCGCATCACGGTGGTCGGCCTTGCCCGCGACATCAATTACTCCGTGGCGCCGGTGCTGTTCGTCGACACTTCAACCTTCGAGTCGGCCGTGCGTACGCGCAATCCGGATGCCCAGGTGGTGCTGCCCTCGGCCGTCGCGGTTCGGGTGCAACCGGGCGCGGACCCAGCGGCAGTGGCCACCGCCATCGATGCCGCGGTGGACGGAGTGCAGGCCCTGACCCGGCAGCAGGCCGTCGACGGTTCGCCGGGTGTGAGCAGCGTGCGCTCGAGCTTCGCCGTGATCCTTGCCCTCTTCTACCTGGTCGTGCCGCTGGTCACCGGCTTGTTCTTCCTGATCGTGACGTTCCAGAAGGCCTCGGCACTCACGTTGCTGAGGGCCATCGGCGCGCCGGCGCGGGTGCTGGTGCGCGGTCTGCTGGTGCAGGTCGTGTCAGTGATGGTGGTGGGCTCGGTGATCGCCTTCGGCCTCTATGCGGGTTCGTTGCAGGGCGTGAAGAACCTCGGTGTGCGCGTCGAGCCCATGTCGGTCGTCGTCACCTCGGTCGTGGTGCTGGTGCTCGCCCTGCTCACCTCGCTGGTGGCGGTGCGCCGCGTGCTGCGCATCGACCCGTTGGCCGCCACCACCGGCGCAGGGGTGAGCGCATGAGACTGCCCCTGCTCGAGTTGCGCCGCCGACCCTCGCGGTTCGTGGTGGCGACCGCGGTGCTGGCGTTCCTCGCCACACTGCTGCTCTTCCTCGGTGGATTGCTCGACGGCCTCTACCTGGGCTCCACCGGAGCCATCCGGTCGCAGCGCGCCGACGCCGTGGTCTACTCGTCGACGGCTCGCGACTCGTTCCTGCGCAGCCGCATTCCACCGCTCTTGCGCTCCGCTGTGGAGCGCGTCGACGGGGTGGAGAGCGTCGGTGGCCTCGGCTTCGTGTTGCTGGGTGCACGTGTGCCGGGCAGCGATGAACTGGCCGATGTGGCGGTCGCGGGTTACGAACTGCCCCCGGCCGGCCTGCCCGAGCCGCCGGCAACCGGCACGGGTGTGGCCGACAGTCGCCTGAGGGATCTGGGCGTGTCGGTGGGTGACGTCATCCTCGTCGGGCCGGCGAAGTCGCCCATCGAGGTCGTCGGGTTCGTCGACGACACCGCCTATCTGCTGCAGAGTTCCGTCTGGGTGGACCTCGCCACATGGCGTCAGGTGCAGAACGCCAACCGACCCGACGCTGCGGTCGCCGACGACGTGGTGCAGGCTCTCGTGGTGCGCGGCGACGTGACGCCGCAGGCCATCGACGCGGCGACAGGTGCGACGAAGTCGCTGACCGTCGACGACGCGGTGCTCGCCCTTCCTGGGGTGAAACAGCAGCGCGACACCTTCAACCAGATCATCTACTCGACGCTGGTGGTGGTGCTCGCCGTGGTGGGCCTGTTCTTCAGCCTGCTCACGCTCGAGCGGCTGGCGCTGTACGGCGTGCTGAAGGCGATCGGTGCATCCACCCGTCGTCTGTTCGCCGGGGTCGTGCTGCAGGCAGTGGTGGTGGCGGTGATCGCGTTCGTGATCGGTGCCGCACTGGCGCTACTCGCCACGGCGGCGCTGCCCGCCAAGGTGCCGCTGCAGCTCACACCGGCACGTTTCGTCTCCACGTTCATCGGGTTGCTGGTGGCGGCCGTGCTCGGCAGCGCCATCTCGCTGCGCCGTGTCACACGCGTCGACCCTGCGTCGGCGATCGGGAGTGCTTCGTGAGAAAGGGCCATCCATGACCGTCCTCGACATGCGCGACGTGCGCAAGGTGTACCGCAGCGGTGACGCCGACATCGTCGCCCTCGACCACGCCACCGTGCAGGTGGACCACGGCGAGATCGTGGCGTTACTGGGCCCTTCGGGCTCGGGCAAGACCACGCTGCTGTCGATCGCCGGTGGTCTGCTCACGCCCACCGACGGCACCGTGGTCATGGCCGGTCACGACATCAGCGGGCACACGCCCAAGCAACTCACCGAGTTCCGCCGCGAGAACGTCGGGTTCGTGTTCCAGTCGGTCAACCTCGTGCCGTTCCTGACGGCGGAGGAGAACCTGCTGGTGGTCGACGAACTCGGCGGCGGCAAGGGCGGCAAGGCAGCGAAGGCCCGTGCCCGCCAGTTGCTCGACGAACTCGGACTCGGCCATCGTCTCGGCAATCTCCCGGGCCAGTTGAGCGGCGGCGAGCGTCAGCGGGTGGCCATCGGAAGGGCCCTGTTCAACAACCCGCGCCTGGTGCTGTTCGACGAGCCGACGTCGGCCCTCGACACGAAGATCGGCCAGCAGGTGATGGAACTGATCCGCAACGAGATGAAGGCACGCGACACCGCGGCGATCATCGTCACCCACGACACGCGCATCACGCACTTCGCCGACCGCACGGTGCACATCGTCGACGGCCGACTCGACGCCGGTCTGCTGGACTCGGCGGGCTGACGCCGGTCAGGTGAACTGCAGTCGGGTGGCAGGGTCCTGCCCGTAGTACGAGCGCAGCACGTCGTAGAGCGAGGGGTCTTCCTCGCGCAGAGCCACCGGCCGGGTGAAGAACACCTCGGTGGCGACCGCGAAGAACTCGGCCGGGTTCGTCTCGGCGTAGGCACGCAGCACCGACGGTGCGGTGTGGGCACGCAGACGCTCCAGCGTTGCCCGGCACGTGGTGACCCATCGGGCGAGTTCGCCCGCATCGGCCAGGGGCGGCGTGCCGTCGCTGAGACCGTCGAGCATGTCGAGTCGGTGCGCGAACTCGTGCAGCACCACGTTCTCGCCCCGTTGGGGCTGCAGCGCCTGCTGCACCACGGCGTCCCACGCCAGCACGACGGGGCCTCGATGGATGGCCTCACCGATCAACGGGTCGTCGCCCTCGGCGACGAGTCCGTCGCCCCATGCGTGCTCGCCGGTCCGCACGATGGTGGTGGCGTGCACGATCACCGAGGTGACCTGCTCGTAGTTGTCGAGGCCGTCGTCGAGTCCGAGCAGCAGCAGCGCCGCCTGGGCTCCGATGGCCACCCGGACCTCGTCGGTGAGACGGAAGCCGCGAGCGGCCTCCCAGCGGAAGCCGTCGGCCAGGGCCGCCGAGTACTGCACCAGCACGTCTCGCTCGTCGGGTGTGAGGGCACCCCACGAGGGTGTCCATCGTGGCACCGCGTGCGCGATGCGCTCGTCGGGCACGGGCCGCTGTCGCCGTCGGCGGAACAGGCTCACATCGGGGAGGCTAGGCGGCTACGAGGCCACTGCGGCCGCGACGATGGCGTGCACGTCGTCGCCGTTCAGTTCGTCGCAGTCGCAGAGCGCGTCGGCGAGGGCCAGCAGCGCCCGACGATGCTCGAGCAGGGCACATGCCGCCCTGTCAGCAGCGTTGTTCATCAGCTCGTCGGCCTTCTCGCGGGCCTTCTCGTCGTGGAACACCTTCGCCACGAGGTTGCCGGCCCCGGGCACGTGGGCGGCCTCGAGGCTCAGCAGACTGCCGCCGGCGCCGAGCATGCCGACGAGTTGGGCGGCGATGTTGGTGGCTGCCGCGAGGTCGCTGGCGATCCCGCTCGATGCCTCGCCGAACTCCTGGATCTCGGCGGCCCGGCCCGCAAGTGCCACGGCCATCAGGTCGGTCGCCTCGGCGGGTGTCTTCAGGTAGCGCTCCTCGAACTCGCCGTGGGCGACCAGGCCGAGTGAACCCGATCGCCGCAGGATGCTGGCCACCTTCACGTCGCGTCCGGTGAGGGCGGCCACCAGTGCGTGACCGGCCTCGTGCACCGCGATGCGGCGACGCTCGTCGGGGTGATAACCCACGTCGTGCGACACGCCGATCTCGGTGACGAGTTGCGCCGCCACGATGTCGTCGCGGGTCATGGCCTGTCGGCCGTCGCGCAGGGCCACGACCAGCGCCTCGTCGAGCAACTTCTCGATGCGCACCGGTGTGTAGCCGGCGGTGAGGTCGGCCACGAAGGCGGCGCCGACACCCGAGTCGTGGCGCTTGCGCTGCAGGTAGTAGCCGGCGATCTCCAGGCGGTCGGCCCGCGGGGGCAGGTCGAAGTGGATGGTGCGGTCGAAACGGCCCGGTCGCAGCAGGGCGGGGTCGAGGTCGGCGGCGCGGTTGGTGGCGGCGATCACGAGCACGTTCGCCTGCTGCAACGCTGGCCGGCGCAGTTGGCGCGCCGGCGGCAGCAGGCGGTTCGCCCGGTCCGTCAGACTGCCGCGGATCCGCTGGCCGAAGGTGGGCAGCTCGAAGCTCTGCATCTGCACGAGCAGTTCGTTGACGATGCCGACGCCGCCCTCGCGGCTGTTGCCCACGCCCATGCCACTGCGTGCGGCACCGATCGCGTCGAACTCCTCGATGAAGCCGATGGCACCGCCCTCTGCCCGGGCCGCCTTGCGCAGCGCCTTGAAGAACGTGCGCACCTTGCGGTTCGTCTGCCCGTAGAACATCGACTGGAATTCGCTGGCCGAGACGAAGAGGAACGGCACACCGGCCTCGGCGGCCAGCGCCTTGGCGAGGTGGGTCTTGCCGGTGCCCGGAGGGCCCTCGAACAGCAGGCCGCGGCGGGCGGTGCCGCCCATCTCGTTGCGGAAGGTCTGGTGGTTCAGGAAGATGTTGAGCGTGTCGACTGCCTCGCGGGTAGTGGCCTTCGCGCCCACGACATCCGCAAGGCGGACCGTGGAGTCCTCGGGCCGCAGCACGGTGTGGGGCGAGCGGCCGGCGCCGATGTAGGGCACCAGCATCAGCAGCATCATCACGGACATCAGCACCACCAGCAGGGCCAGTTCGGGGCTCTCGCGGATGATGTTGGGCAGACCGGGCCGCACGGGGTTGCCGCTGAGTTCGCGCCACCAGAACCAGACGGTGGGGATGCCGAGCGCCACGACCAACTTCCACAGTCGACGCTGTCGCTGCCGTTCGCGTGCCGACGTGGTGTCGACGTCGTGCGAGCGGACGACGGTGCCGTGCTGGAGTTGGGCGATGTCCATGGTGTGCCTCCGGGGTTGCTGGAGGGCACGGTACCCGTGAACACTCTCGGTGTCAATATACGCCGCAATACTCACGGAGAGTGCTTTCGATCCTCCCGTCGGCACCACCGGTTGATGCTGTCTTGATGTGTATCACCCCTGCTCAGCGGCACGTTTGCGGCCGTCGTCGACGTCGCGCGGCCCAAAGTCCCGAACAGGAGGGGCTGTGGGTCCCTGTCGCCGGTGCCGTTTCGACGACGAGGATGGCTCCAGCGGCCCGAGTCCCCGACGGTCGCAAGGAGGAAACACACAATGAAGCGTCGCACTCTCGACGTGGCGTTCAGCATCGGCGGCGTGGTCTTCAGCGTGCTGCTGCTCGTCGTCGGCCTGATCCTGAACAACCAGAAGAGCTTCGCGGACAACTACGTCCGCACCGAACTGACCGCGCAGAAGATCAACTTCACGCCGGCCAAGTTCCTGTCCGACGAGGAGAAGGCTGCCCCCTGCCTCGTCGAGTACGGCACCACCGTCGGCGATGCCACGAAGGGTCAGGTGCTCGACTCGGGCAAGAAGGCCGAGTGCTATGCCAGCTCGTACATCGCCCTCCACATGGAGGAGTCAGCGAAGGCCGCCGGTTACGAGGGCGCCACCTACGCCACGATGGGCGCCTACGTGCGTCCCGGCACCGAGGTCTCGCTGGTCGATGCCCTGACCGCCGCCCAGGAATCGGGCGACCAGGCCAAGATCGACGAGGCGCAGAAGGCACTCGACGGCGCCAAGGGCCTGCGGGGCACGCTGCAGACCGGTGAGACACTCCGCGGTCTGCTGCTGACCACCTACGGGTTCAGCATCTTCGGCGAGCGCGCCGGTCAGGCCGCGTGGGTGACGATCATCGCCGCCATCGTGCTGTTCGCCCTGTCGCTTGCCGGCTTCATCCACGCCTTCGCCTCCAAGAAGGCCGACGACGTGGTGCTGGCCGTCGAGCACCACCGCGAGACCGTCAGCGTCTGACCTCCGACGCCCCCGAGCGTTCGACCCAGTGCCCCCGCCTCGGCGGGGGCACTGTCGCGTCCGGGGTCAGTCGTCCTGTTGCATCGTGGCCCACAACCCGTGCTCGTGCAGCCTGAACACGTCGATCTCGGCCTTCTCGCGGGTGCCGCTGCTGACCACGGCCCGACCCCTGTGGTGCACGTCGAGCATCAGCGACGTCGCCTTCTCACGGCTGTAGCCGAACACCTTCTGCAGCACCAGGGTGACGTAGCTCATCAGGTTGATCGGGTCGTTCCACACCAGCACCAGCCACGGGCGGTCGGGAACGGTGGTGGTGTCGGCGTCGGGTTGTTCGGTTCGAACCGGTTCCAGCACCGTGGGCATGTGCCCCATTGTGCCGTCGCCGTCGCCCGCTGCCGCCGCGAGCACGGAACCGATGTGACTCTCGTCCCCCGACGCAGGCAGCGCGTGGCGAAGTGGTGCCGTCCGCATCGGCACCCTACGATGACCCCATGGCTGTCGGCGCCCGCCCCATCGTGCCTTCGCGGCTCGCACCCGGTGGCGTGGTGCACGGCGGTCGCCGCACCCCGAGCACCCGCATCGGCGGTTTCGTTGCGCTCACAAAGCCGCGCATCATCGAACTGCTGCTCATCACCACCGTACCCACGATGGTGTTGGCCGAACGGGGTTGGCCGTCGTGGAGCCTGCTGATCGTGACCCTCGTGGGCGGCACGCTGGCCGCCGGCGGCGCGAACGCCATCAACATGGTGGTCGACAGAGACATCGACAGCCTGATGCCGCGCACCCAGGGCCGCCCCCTCGTGACCGGCCTCGTGGGGCCGCGCGAGGCGTTGGTCTTCGCGATCCTGCTCGAGGTCGTCGCATTCGGCGTGCTCTGGAAGTGGGCGAACCTGCTGTCGGCCGTGCTGGCGCTCTCCGCGATGCTGTTCTACGTCTTCGTCTACACGCTCTGGCTCAAGCGCACGAGCACCCAGAACATCGTCATCGGAGGTGCCGCAGGCGCAGTGCCGGTGCTGGTGGGCTGGGCGGCGGTGCGCAACGACGTGACGTGGACTCCGGTCGTGCTGTTCGTCGTGATGTTCCTCTGGACCCCTCCGCACTTCTGGGCACTGGCCATCCGCTACGCCGACGACTACCGGGCGGCCAGCGTGCCGATGCTGCCGGCCGTCAGCACCCTCGAGGTGACGGTGCGCAAGATGGTGCTCTACACCGCTGTCATGGTGGCCGGCACGCTGGTGCTGTGGCCGGTCGCGTCGCTCGGTCCGGTGTACGGCATCTCGGCCGTCGTGCTCGGCGCACTGTTCCTGTGGGGCACCATCGACCTCGGCCGGAACCCCACGCCGCAAAGGTCGATGCGGGTCTTCGGCTACTCGATCACGTACGTGACGCTGCTCTTCACGGCGATGACCGTCGACGTGCTCGTGCGTCACGGTGTCTGAGAATTTCCTCTCCGCACCATGGCTGTGGGTAATGTCGCACCTGTAACTCCACCTGACCTGTGATCTGTGGGTCCCGCCATGCGCGCGCCCGAGACGAAATGAGTCCGTTGCCCATGACAACCGTCGACACCCACGCACCCGCCACCTCCGCAGGTGGCGGACTTGCGACCGTGGCTGACTGGATCACCTCCACCGACCACAAGAAGATCGGCCGGCTGTTCATGAGTCTGGCGACGTTGGCGCTGCTCGGCGCCGTGGTGGTGGGCGCCCTGCTGGCATTCGAGCGCGCCGATTCGGGCAGCGAGCTGCTGCCCGTCGAGTCGATCACCCAGCTGTTCTCGCTGTACCGCTTCGGCCTCACCTTCCTGGTGGCGCTGCCGTTGCTGGTGGGCATCGCACTCGTGGTGGTCCCGCTGCAGGTGGGCGCCCGTTCGAACGCCTTCCCGAGGGTGGCTGCGGCTGGCTTCTGGACCTGGGCGATCGGCGCCGTGCTCGCCGTGATTGCGATCGCTGCGAACGGCGGCCCGAACGGTGGCAACCGCCGGTTCGTCGACCTGTTCACCCTGTCGTTCGGCCTCGTGGCGCTCGGCCTCGTGGCCACGGCCGTCTCGCTCGCGGCCACGGTGCTCACGACCCGTGCGCCCGGCATGAACATGCGTCGCATCCCTTGGTTCTCGTGGGCGGTGCTGGTGTCGTCGCTGGCACTGCTGGTCGTGCTGCCGATCGTGATCGGCGATCTGCTCTACGTGTATCTCGCCCACCGCTACCCGAGCGTCAGCGAACTGAGCGGGAACCGGGCGCTCGGCCGCTGGGTGGGCTTCGGTCTGACGCAGCCGACCACACTGGTCTTCGCCCTCCCTGCGCTCGGCTTCCTCGCCGACGTGGTGGCCACGGCGACCAACACACGCCTGCGGCCCCGCGGGGTGCTGCTCGGCGCCATCGGTCTGGTCGGCACGGCGATGTTCGCCGCTGCGGTGCAGGCACCGGTGCTGTTGCGTGCCGGGTTCTCGGGTCTCACCGCAGGACAGAAGGTGTCCGACCTCGTGCCGTTCGCTCTCGTGCACCTGTTGCCGCTGCTGGGTGTGCTCGGTTCGGTGGCGCTCACCGCAGGCGCCCTTCGCAGCAAGCCTGCGATCGGGGCCCCGCTCGTGTTCGCCCTGCACGGCGCCCTGCTGGTGCTGCTCGGTGCCGCTGCGGGAGTGCTGAACCACGTCGGTGATGCCGGCCTCGTCGGCACGACCTTCGAGGAAGGCGCATGGTTGGCGGTCGTCTATGGCTCGGTGCTCGCCGGTCTCGGTGCCGTGGCGCACTGGATGCCGAAGTGGAGCGGCCGGGTGATGCCGATGAAGGCGACGCTGCCGCTGGGCCTGCTGGGGTTCCTCGGTGGCGTGTTGGCGAGCCTGCCGATGATGATCGCCGGTTTCGCCGATCAGCCCGGTGAGGCCCTGCCCGCCGTGGAGGCCGGCCTGCCCGGCCCCACGAACTTCTCGTACTCCGGCCCGTCGGGCCTGTGGAACGCCCTCAGCGGCATCGGTCACCTGCTGGTGCTGCTGACGGTGCTGGCATTCGTCGCCCTCGAGTGGCGCTCGGCCGCCAAGGGCGAGCGCGCCGGTGACGACCCGTGGAACGGCCAGACGCTCGAGTGGGCCACCACCTCGCCTGCGCCGGAGCACAACTTCGTCGACATCCACGTGGTGAAGTCGGCAGAGCCCCTGCTCGACCTGAAGCCCTCGAACCGGAGTGAGGCCTGATGCTCGCACTTCCCCCGGCCCCTGCCCCCGAGCCGCGCCGCCAGTTGCTGGTGGGCGCCGCGCTCGCCTGCGCCGCTGCGGTGGCACTGATCGGCGGCATGCTCGCCCTGTTCCTGCGTTTCCGCGAGGCGGGCCTGAACGGCCCCGACGGTGCTTGGGTGCCCAAGGGCACCAACGTGCCGCTCGTGCCGGCGAACGTCATGCTGATCGCGTTGCTGCCGTTGTGCATCTTCGCCCAGTGGGCGGTGTACTCGGCCAAGCGCGATGACCGCCCGCACACGGGCACGGCACTGTTCCTCGTGCTGGTGCTGGGTGTGGCGCTCATCAACGCCCAGGCCTACATCTGGGGTCAGATGGGCCTCGCTGCCAACGGCGGCACTTACCAGATCATGTTCTACGCCGTCACCGGGGTGACCGCCGCCCTCATGATCGTCGGCGTGCTCTTCAGCGCCATCACTGCGTTCCGCTATCTCAGCGGCCGTGACACCGACCGCGAGGTCGTGGCGGCGCACGCCCTGTATTGGTACTGCTTCAGTGCGATCTTCGCACTG
Organism: Actinomycetota bacterium; assembly: GCA_046082485.1. GTDB lineage: Bacteria > Actinomycetota > Acidimicrobiia > Acidimicrobiales > Ilumatobacteraceae > UBA668. The sequence goes on along the minus strand of JBJTXX010000467.1, from coordinate 13,008 downwards.
GTGTGGTTCGTGGTTTACGTGACGAAGTAACGGGGAGCCGATGTTCACCACTGGTTCAAAGCTGTTCCTCGGCGGCACGGTGCTCTCGTTCGTGGGCGCGCTGCTGTTCGGGATGTCCAACGGCGGGCCCACGGGCCTGCTGGGCACCATCGGCCTCGTGTCGGTCGGCGTTGTCTTCGCCTTCCTCGCCGGCATCAACATCTACGTTCGCGACTGCAACGTTCCGCCCATGGACGAAGCTGCGGTTTCGCAGAGCGCTGCGGGCCGCGGGCCCGTCGGTCGCAGCCTGTGGCCGCTGGTCTCGGCGGTGAGTGTCGCCGGCCTGGCCGTCGGCGCGGTCAGCAAGCCGGTGGTGTTCAAGGTCGCCGTGGTGGTGCTGATCGCTGCCATCGTCGAGTGGATGGTCGAGACCTGGGCCCAGCGCGCCAGTGGCGACGCGGCCTTCAACGACGGCCTGCGCAAGCGCCTCATGCATCCACTCGAGTTCCCGGTGCTCGCCACCGTCGTGCTCGGCGCCATGCTCTACGGCTTCTCGCGGCTGATGCTCACCATCAGCAAGGACGCCGGTCGTTGGGCCTTCATCCTGCTCGGCGCCGTCATCGTGGTGGTCGGTTTCATGATCGCCGCCCGTCGCGGTCTGTCGAAGACGACGATCGGCGGCATCAGCGCCGTCGGCCTGCTGGCGATGCTGGGTGTCGGTGTCGCCTCGGCGGTGTCGGGTCAGCGCACCATCGAGGAGCACGCGCACATCAGCGCCGCGGTGTGCCTCGGTCAGGCGCCCGAGTCCGAGATCGAGGAGGTCGACCACAAGGCCTCGCAGAGCGTGTCCGCGAAGAGCAATGTCATCGCCAACGTCGTCCTCACCGACGACAACCGGCTGGTGGCCTTCAACACGGCGATCCCGAACGTCGAGTACCACGAGATCTACGTGCCGCGCTCGACCGACGTGCACGTGCTGTTCACCAACCGCACCGAGGAAGCCCGCCGCCTGACTGTGCATTTGGGCACATTCAAGGCCACGGATGGCACCGAGGGAACCGAGCAGGCAGACTGCACCACGACGATCGAGAAGGGCGGCAAGGCGTTCCTGACCTTCCGCATCAGCAAGTCCCAGGCCGCCAGCACGACCCCGTTCCGCCTGACGGTGCCCGAGGTCGAAGAGCAAGAGATCAAAGTGGTGGTGCCCTGATCATGGACCGGAGCGAACACAGCATGAGCAACCACGGCGAGATACGCACCCCCCGGCGCCGTCCCCACCTGATGGTGGCGGCGGTCGTGGCGGCGGTGCTTGCCGCCTGCGCCGAGAACGCGCCGCAGGACATCTTCGAGCCCAGGGGCCCGAACGCAACGAAGATCGACAACCTGCAGCGGCCGGTGTTCTACATCGCCGGTGTGGTGGGCGTGATCGTGCTGGCGGCGGTCGCCTACACCCTCTGGAAGTTCAAGGACCGCGGCCAGGACATCCCCGAGCAGACCCACGGCAACCCGAAGCTGGAGATCTTCCTGACGGTGCTGCCGGCAGTGATCCTCGCGGGTGTCTCGGTGCCCACCGTGATCACCGTCTTCGAACTCGACAAGAAGACCGACACCGAATGCGTGATCAACGTCACCGGCCAGCAGTGGTGGTGGGAGATGGACTACGCCACCGGCGAGTGCGGCGGCGTGAAGATCCCCGAGCCGATCGTCACGAGCGGCGAGTTGGTGATTCCGACCAACACTCCCGTGATCCTGCGCATCACCAGCCGTGACGTGATCCACAGTTTCTGGATTCCCGCCCTCAACGGCAAGCGCGACGCGGTGCCCGGTCGCCTGCACTCTCTGCGCCTGCAGGCCGACGAGCCCGGCCTCTACATGGGCCAGTGCACGGAGTTCTGCGGCCTCAGCCACGCCCGTATGCGGCAGGCCGCCGTTGCCCTCGACACCGCCGACTTCCAGGCGTGGGTCGACAACCAGCTGCAGCCTTACGCGGCACCGACCGACGAACTGGCGCTCGCCGGTGAGGGAACCTTCATCGCGAACTGCAGCAAGTGCCACCAGGTGAACGGCATCGAGAACGCCGACGGCAGCCCGGTGCTCTCCGACCCCGACCTCTACGTCGTGTCGGGCGTGGCGCCGAACCTCACCAACCTGATGACCCGTACGGCCATCGCCGGCTGGACGTTCGACCTCATCAACGAGGAGTGTCGTGATGCGCTGTGGAACGCCGCGCCCGACAAGTTCGGTGCCATGTACCTGAAGGGTGTCACGCCCGACTGCTTCGACGAGTCGAAGCTTCGTGAGTGGCTGCGCAACTCACCGGCGATGAAGCCGATGTTCGCCGACCCCAAGAATCTCGAGTCCACGGGCGGCAAGTACCGTGGCATGCCGAATCTGAACCTCAAGGAGGATCAGATCGACCAACTCATCGCCTACCTCCTCGAGCGGAAGTAAGGGAGCCCACCGATGGCAATCATCGAACGACCCTCAGCAGTCCCGGCCACCGTCGGTGCCGGTGCCTCGGCCCCCGCTGTGGTCACCACGCCGCGGGCTCTCGGCGTGCTGCGTCGGCCAGTCGCCAGCACCGGCTGGAAGAGCTGGCTGTTCACCGTCGACCACAAGAAGCTGGGCCTGATGTACGGCGCCGTGGCGCTGTTCTTCTTCCTGGTGGGCGGTATCGAGGCGCTGCTGATCCGTCTGCAGCTCGCAGCCCCCGACAACACGGTGCTCAGCGCTGGGCTCTACAACGAGATGTTCACGATGCACGCCACGACGATGGTGTTCCTCTTCGTGATGCCGATGGCCGCTGCGTTCGCCAACTACTTCCTGCCCCTGCAGGTCGGCGCCCGTGACGTGGCCTTCCCGCGCATCAACGCGCTGGGCTTCTGGCTGTTCCTCTTCGGCGGCATCTTCCTGAACACCTCGTGGTTCCTCGGCGGCGCGGCCGACGGCGGCTGGTTTATGTACTCCCCGAACAGCAGCGCCCTGTTCTCGCCCTCGCACGGCATCGACTTCTGGGTGCTCGGCCTGCAGATCACCGGTATCGCCTCACTCGTCGGTGCCATCAACCTCATCGTGACGGTGCTGAACATGCGTGCACCGGGCATGAAGTTGATGGACATGCCGGTGTTCACCTGGATGGTGCTGGTGGTGCAGTTCCTGCTGCTGTTCGCCATGCCCGTGATCACCGTGGCGCTCTTCCTGCTCAGCTTCCAGCGCAACTTCGGTGCCACGTTCTTCGACGTGAACGCCGGCGCAGACCCCCTGCTGTGGCAGCACCTGTTCTGGATCTTCGGCCACCCCGAGGTGTACATCATCGTCCTGCCGAGCTTCGGCATCATCTCCGAGGTGCTTCCCACGTTCGCCCACAAGCCGCTGTTCGGCTACAAGTTCGTGGTCTTCTCGGGTGCGGCGATCGGCTTCGTCGGCTGGGGCGTATGGGCCCACCACATGTTCGCCAGCGGCCTAGGGCCCGTCAGCGTGGCGGTGTTCTCGGTGGCGACCATGCTGATCGCCATTCCCACCGGCGTGAAGATCTGCAACTGGACGCTCACCCTGTGGGGCGGCAAGCTGCAGTACAGCGTCGCGATGATGTTCTCGATCGGCGTGATCGTGCTGTTCACCATCGGTGGTCTCTCGGGCGTCACCCACGCCGTGGCGCCCAGCGACACGCAGCAGACCGACACGTACCACATCGTCGCCCACTTCCACTACGTGATCGTGGGTGGTGCGGTGATGGGCCTGTTCGCCGGCTTCTACTTCTGGTGGCCGAAGATGTTCGGCAAGATGCTGAGCGAGCGGCTGGGCAAGTGGAACTTCTGGCTGATGTTCTTCGGCATCAACCTCACCTTCGCCCCGATGCATATCCTCGGTCTGCAGGGCCAGCCCCGCCGCATGGTGGTGTGGCCGGACAAGATCACGGGTGAGGGCTTCTTCGACATCGCGTTCTGGAACCGTGTCGCGAGTGTCGGCAGTTTCGTGATCGCCCTCGGCGTGCTGCTGTTCGTGATCAACATCTTCCACACGTCGAAGAAGGCGCCGGCCGCCCCGCTCGACCCGTGGGATGCCCGCACCCTGGAGTGGATCACGGCGAGTCCGCCGAAGGAGCACAACTTCGACCGCATCCCGACGGTGCACGCCCTCGACGAGTTCTTCCACCGGAAGTACGAGGAGCAGGACACGCCCGACGGCGCCAAGCTGGTGAAGGTGCGCACGGCCGAGGAGATCCTCGCCGAGGAAGAGGCGAACGCGGATCACCACATCCACCTGCCGTCGCCGTCGTACTGGCCGATCGTGATGGCCCTGTCGTTGCCGATCATCGCCTACGGCGTGATCTTCAACCTGTTGCTGTGCTTCGTCGGTCTGGCGGTGCTGCTGCTGTCGATCTTCGGCTGGTGCCTCGAGCCCTCGGTCGCCGACGACACCGATTACGAGCCGCCGGCCGGTGGCGAACCCTCGAAGGAGTTGGCGACCCTTGGCTGACATCGCTGTCCACGACGTGGACCACGCATCACACGACTCGGGCCACGGCGCCCACGTCACCAGCACCGGGCTGAGCAACAACAAGCTCGGCATGTGGCTGTTCCTCGGCAGCGAGTGCCTGCTGTTCGGTGGCCTGATCTCCACCTACATGCTGTACCGCGGTCGCAGCGAAGGTGGCCCCGGCCCGAACCAGATCTTCGACATCCCGCTCACGTCGGTCAGCAGCTTCATCCTGCTGATGAGTTCGCTGACGATGGTGCTCGCGGTGAACTCGGCGAAGCGCAACGACCAGCGCAACACCAACCTGTGGCTCACCATCACCGCCGCACTCGGTGCGCTCTTCGTGGGTGGTCAGGTCTACGAGTTCACGGCCTTCTACCAGGAGGGTCTGGGCTACACCACCAGCCTCTTCGGCTCGAGCTTCTACACCCTCACCGGTTTCCACGGTGTGCACGTGTCGCTCGGCATCATCATGCTGCTGGTGCTGGTCGGCATCATCACCCGTGACCGCATCACCGGCGATCGAGCAGAGGTGGTCGAACTCGTCGGCCTCTACTGGCACTTCGTCGACGTCGTCTGGGTCGTCATCTTCACCCTCGTCTACCTGATCCCGGTCTGAGGTCACCCGCATGAGCGCCACAACAGAGCACGCAGCGCACGCTGCCGACGAGCACCACACACCGTCCGACCGCTACTTCATCAAGATCGCGATCATCCTCGCAGTGGTGACGGCGCTCGAGACCTCCACCTACTGGTGGCCCAAGAGCCTCGAGACCGTCGGCATGGTGGCCCTGCTCATCATGATGGCGATCAAGTTCTTCATGATCGTGTCGGTGTTCATGCACCTGAAGTTCGACAGCAAGGTGTTCAGCCTGATGTTCTACGCGGGCCTGGTGCTGGCCGTCCTCGTCTACATCGCGTTCCTCTTCACCTTCCAGTTCTTCAAGAACTAGGTCGATCATGACTGCCGCGGCAGCGTTCGCGGACCCCTGGAGGTTCGAGTCGAACCCCGAGGTGTACGTGCTGGTGGCGTTCCTCGTGGGCGCGTACGTCTACATGGTGCGCAACATCGGGCCGGGTGTGGTGCAGGCGGGCCAACCGGTGGTGACCCGTCGGCAGGTGACCTGTTTCGTCGCGGCGATGGTGGTGCTGTTCGTCGCCAGTACGTGGCCGGTGCACCAGATCGCCGAGGGCTACCTCTACAGCGTGCACATGGTGCAGCACATGATGCTCAGCTACTTCTTCCCGCCGCTGGCGCTGATGGCCACGCCGGAGTGGTTGCTGCGCACGTTGATCGGCGCGGGCCGCACCTACCGTGTGGTGCGGTTCTTCGCGAGGGCCGTCGTGGCCGGCGTGATCTTCAACGTCATGGTGATGATCCTCCACGTTCCGGGTGTGGTGAACGCCTCGACCACGAACGGTGCGCTGCACTTCGGCCTGCACCTGTTCGTCGTGCTCGCCGCCACGCTGATGTGGATGCCGGTGGTGGGCCCACTGCCCGAACTGCAGATCTCGGCAGGCGGCAAGATGATCTACCTGTTCCTGCAGAGCGTCGTGCCCACCGTGCCCGCGGCCTGGCTGACGTTCGCGGACGGAGCCGTCTACCGCCATTACGGCGAGCAGCCCGTGAGGGTGTGGGGTCTCTCGCCGGCTGACGACCAGCAGCTCGCCGGGGCGATCATGAAGATCGCCGGTGGCTTCTTCCTCTGGGGCATCGTGATCTACATGTTCTTCAAGCGTTTCGGTTCCGTCGCGTCCGAGCGCACCTATCGCCGCGATCGACGCATTCCCACCGCAGAGATCGTCGGTCACGACGAGGAGCCCCTGTCGTTCAGCGAGGTCGAGGCGGCGTTCGAGCGCAGCACGCCACCGACCGAACCCTCGGCCGACCGGCGCTGAGCCGGGGTCAGGCGTCGGGCCGTTCGGCGAGCACGAGTTCGATGGTGACCTGCTTGCCGGAGCGGTCGACGACGATGGTCGCCGCCGTGCCGGGTGCGAGATCGCGGAGCACTGTCGACAACTGGTTCGTCGTGCGCACCTTGGTGCCGTTGACGGTGAGCAGCACGTCGCCGACACGGATGTCGGCGGTGTCGGCGGGGGTGCCGTCCTGCACCTCCTGCACCTCGATGCCATCGGGCGTCTGCGCCAGGGTGACGCCGATGTAGCCGATCGCTGGCGGGGTGACCTGCTTGCCGCCCTGCAGGTCGGCAAGCAGCGGCGCGATGGTGCCGACCGAGATGGCGAAGCCGATGTTCTGCGCGTCGGGAATGCCGGCGGAATTGATGCCGACGAGCTGGCCAGCCGCATTGACGAGGGCCCCGCCGGAGTTGCCGTGGTTGATTGCCGCGTCGGTCTGGATGAGGCCGCGGAGCGTGACCGAATCGTTCACCTGCAGGGTGCGATCGAGCGCGCTGATGATGCCGGTCGACACGGTGGGAGCATCGCCGAGGTCGAGTGCATTGCCGATGGCCACCACCTGATCGCCCACCCGGAACGTCGATGCGTCGGCGAGTGGCAGCGCCGTGAGGTTGCTGGTGTCGTCGAGTTGCAGCAGGGCGATGTCGTACTCGACGCTGGTGCCGAGAACCTCGGCCGAACGCACCGAACCATCGAACATCTTCACCGTGATCACCGGATCGGGAATCCGGTTGCCGGAGCCGTCGGTGGCGTCGACCACGTGGGCGTTGGTGAGCATCAGCCCGTCAGCGGAGATCACCACGCCCGAACCGGCAGCGACCTCGGTGGTGGCGCCACCCTCACGCGCCGCCAGTTCGATGGCGGTGACGGCGGGCTGGGTGCGTTGCAGGAGGTCGTGCAGATCGACGTCGCCCTGCAGCACGGCGCTGCCGCCGGCGCTGGGAACCACGTTCACGGTGCCGCCGCGATCGGTGAGCTGCACGGTGCCGTACGAGACTCCGGCGGAGACCGCGGCGCACACCGCGACGGTGCCCAGCAGCCGCGCCGGGCCTCGGCCGCCGCGCCTCGGTGGCGGCTCGGGCGTCGGTGCCGGCGGCGTCGGTGGCGTCGGTGGCGGGAAGGCGGACATCGGGGGGAGGGTGGGGGGTTCTTCCACGATGGTCATGCGCGGATCATCGCGCACACCGCCTTCCGGGTGGCCTCGCGGAGGGTGTGAATTCGGTGAGTCAGTCCCAGCGGAACAGGGCCGCCGCCAAGAGGGGCGTGACCGCCGCCCAGATCGCGAGCACCAGCCAGCTCGTGGCCGGTTGCACCCCTCCGGTGCCGATGGTCTCGCGCAGCACGTCGGCCAGGGCACCGGAGGGCAGCGCATGGGCGACGACACGAAGCGCCTCCGTCAACTTCTCGAACGGCACCACCATTCCGCCGAGCAGCAGCAGCACGAGATACAGCCCGTTCTGGGCAGCCAGGTTCACCTCGCCGCGCAGCCGACCGGCCAGGGTGAGGCCGATTCCGGCGAAGGCCGCCGTTCCCAGCAGCACGGCGCAGATCGCAGCGAGCCAGTTCGGTGACGACGGTGACCAACCGAGTGCGTATGCCACGGGCACCAGCACGGCGAACTGCAGCAGTTCCACCATTGCGACCGTGGCGATCTTGGCCAGCACCAACCGCGGTCGACCGAGCGGGGTGAGGGCAAGGCGCTTGAGCACGTGGTAGCTGCGCTCGAAGCCGGTGCCGATGCCGAGGCTCACCATCGAGGTGCTCATGACCGCGAGAGCGAGCACGCCGGGCGCGAGGAAGTCGACCGGCTCGGCCGTGCCGGTCGGCAGCACGTCGACGAGGCTGAAGAAGACGAGCAACAGCACCGGGATGCCCAGCGTGAGCAGCAGTTGCTCGCCGTTGCGGAGGGTGAGGCCCAGTTCCGTGCGGAACTGGGTGGTGAACTGCTTCACGCACCCTCCTGCGAGGTGAGCCTGCGGAAGACGTCCTCGAGTCGTTGGGCGCCGGCTCGCATGTCGGTGATGGGGTGGCCCTGCTCGGCGAGCCATGCGGTGAGCTGGGCCATCAGCCGAGGGTGCGGCGGGGCGTCGATGACGTACTCGTCGGCGCCCACCTGGCTGGCGACCATGCCGATCGAGGCGGCCAGTGCGTGCAGGTCGAGATCGGGTGCGCTGCGGAAGCGGATCTCGTCGTGCCCCTTGCGCAACTCGGCGAGCGTGCCGTCGGCGACCACCTGCCCGCTGTCGAAGATGAGGACGCGGTCGGCCAGGCGTTCGGCCTCGTCGAGTTCGTGGGTGGCCAGCAGCACGGCGCAGCCTCCGTCGACCAGCGACCGGATGATCTCGCGGATGGCCTGCCGACCGTGTAGATCGACCCCCGAGGTGGGCTCGTCGAGGAACACGACCTCCGGGCGGGCGGCCAGGGCGAGAGCCAGCGACAGACGCTGGCGTTCGCCGCCGGACAGCCGACGCCATGTCGCTTTCGCCCTGTCGAGCAGGCCGACCTGTTGCACGAGACTGGAAGGGTCAGCGCCCCGGTCGTAGAGCCGGCAGTAGTGCCGCACGGTGTCGAGCACCCGGGCACTGGGGTACACGCCGCCCTCCTGCAGCATCACGCCGACGCGTTCGCCGAGTCGGCGTTGCTGGGTGGCGGGATCGAGCCCGAGCACCCGCACCGTGCCGCCGGCCGCCTTGCGATAGCCCTCGCAGACCTCGATGGTACTCGTCTTCCCCGCACCGTTGGGCCCCAGCACCGTCGTGACGGCCCCGGCTTCCGCGGCGAACGACACGTTGTCGACCGCGACGAGGTCGCCGTAGCGCACCGTCAGACCCTGCACCTCCACAGCCGACACGCCGGTCGACGCTATCCGTTCGGCCCATGATTTCGGAGGCGGGTGGCAAGTAGCCTTGCCTGCCGTGATCGACGTTCGCCTCCTGCGCCAGGACCCCGACGGTGTGCGTGCTGCGCTCGCCCGCCGCAACAAGCCCGAACTGCTCGAGCAGGTCTCGCAGGCCATCGATCTCGAGGGCAGGGTCCGCGACCTGCAGGGCCAGCGCGATGCCCTGCGCGCCGAGGTGAACGAGCTGTCGAAGCAGGTCGGCCTGAAGCGACGCGAAGGTGACGCCGCCGGGGCCGAGGCGTTGCAGGCCAGCAGTCGCGAACTCGGTGAGCGCGAGCGGGCACTGGGCGCGGAGGCCGACGACGCCGCTGCGGCACTGCGCGAACTGCTGCTGCGCATTCCCAACCTGCCGCATGCTGCCGCCCCCGACGGTGCCGACGACAGCGAGAACCCGGTGGTGGTGGGCCCGAACAACATGCCCACCGACTTTCCCGAGCACCAGCGGGTGCCGCACTGGGACACGGCTGCTGCGCTCGGCATCCTCGACAACGAACGCGCCACCAAGATCAGCGGCGCGATGTTCACGATGCAGCGTGGCGCCGGTGCCACCCTCGCCCGTGCACTGTGCCAGTACGCGCTCGACATGAACGCTGACGCGTTCGAGGAGATCCGTCCGCCCTCGCTGGTGACCACGGCGACGCTCACGGCCACGGGCCAGTTGCCGAAGTTCGCCGACGATGCCTACGCCATCGAACGCGACGACCTCTGGTGCATTCCCACCGCGGAGGTGCCCCTCACCAGCCTCTATGCAGGCGAGGTGCTGGAGGAAGCCTCGTTGCCGAAGCGAATGATGGCCCACACCTCGTGCTACCGCCGCGAGGCGGGCTCGGCCGGCCGAGACACACGCGGCATGCTGCGCGCCCACGAGTTCGACAAGGTCGAGATCCTCGCCGTCACCACGCCCGAGCAGGGGCCGGCGATGCTGCAGGAGATCGTCGATCGGGCGGAGGCGCTGATCTCGGGTCTGGGGCTGCCGTATCGGATCATCGAGATCTGCACGGGCGACATGGGCCAGAGCCACCACCGCAGCTTCGACATCGAGGTGTACGCACCCGGTTGCGACAACTGGCTGGAGGTCAGCTCGTGCAGCTGGTTCAGCGACTACCAGGCCCGTCGGGCCGACATCCGCTTCAAGAAGGCGGGCGAGAAGGGCACCACCATCGCCAACACGCTCAACGGCTCAGCGCTCGCGGTGCCCCGCGTGTGGGCCGCCATCGTCGAGAACTACCGCCAGCCCGACGGCAGCGTGGTGGTGCCGCAGGCCCTGCGCCGCTACATGCGCGGCATCGAGGTGATCTCCCCGGCATGAACCCCCGGCACGACCTCGCGTCGCTGCGCAACGACTACGAGACCGCGGGCCTCGACCTGCCCGACCTGTTGCCCGACCCCATCGACCAGTGGCACACCTGGTTCGACGCTGCCGCCGCAGCGGGCTGTGTCGAGCCCCATGCGTTCGTGCTCGGCACCATCGACGAGGAGGGCTGGCCACAGTCGCGCTACCTGCTGGTGCGGGGTGCCGACCGTCGAGGGTTCACGTTCTTCACCAACTACGACTCGGCCAAGAGTCGTCATCTGGGCGCGCAGCCGCGGGCGAGCATGCTGTTCACGTGGCTGCAGTTGCACCGGCAGGTGCGCGTGGTGGGCGAGGTGGAACGACTGCCCGAGGGCGAGAGCGACGACTACTTCGCGTCGAGGCCGCGGAACTCGCAGATCGGCGCGTGGTCGTCACCTCAGTCCCAGCGCATTCCCGACCGCGAGTGGCTGGAGCAGCGTGTGCAGCAGATGGCCGCGACCTTCGGCGACGATGCCGTGCCGCGCCCTGCGTTCTGGGGTGGCTGGCTGCTGCGACCCCGCCGATTCGAGTTCTGGCAGGGCCGTCCGAGCCGACTGCACGACCGCCTTGCCTACACGCTGATGGGTGAGGGTGACGGCGACTCGTGGCAGATCGACCGTCTGGCCCCCTGACCCGACGGCGTCACAACTGCCAGGCAGCGACCGCTGCGGCGAGGCCGTCGATCAGCGACTGGGTGTGCGGCACGAGACCCGGCCCCTGCCAGTCGGCCCACTTCGTGCCTCGGCCACGGATGCGGGGTGGCAGTTCGATCTGTACTCCCTTGCCGGGCGGCAGGTTCACCGGGTTGCGGTGGTGCAGGCCGCGCAACTCCACGGGGATGTGCTCGAGCCGGGTCTCGAGCGTGTAGTCGGGCAGGTGTGGCGTGAGGTGTTCGGCGAGGTGCAGCGCCAGTTCCCGGTTCTGGCCGCCCAGCAGCACCGTCGTCCACATGCCGTCGCGGCCGTAGCCGTGCACGGTGATCACGACGTCCACGTGGTCGAGGAACTGCTGCAGCGTCGGTGAGTGCTCGGGCGCGACGTGATGCGAAGGGATGTGCCACTTCAGGTCGGGCGGCTGCAGCACGCCGTAGTAACTGGCGTCGCACGCATCGGCGGCACGATGCGCGACCACGTCGGTCATCTCCTCCAGCGACCCTCCGTGATACGCCATGAAGCCGACCCGACCGCGCAACTCGCACACCTCGACCACGCCGTCGGAGGCGAGCAGGTCGCGGAACGGGGCGTGGGGAGGCGTCATTCGGTGCCGTCGGCCCGTGTGCGCTCGCGGAGCGTGGCCCAGCCGATGGCCGTCACCAGGGCGGCACCGAGCACCACGGCAACCACCTGCCAGTTGCCGTTGAGCCACGTCTGCACCCGCTGCTGCAGCCGATCGACGGCATCGGTGAGCGGGTCGCCCTCCTCGCGGACGTCGCGCCAGTAGAAGTACCACAGCAGGTACAGACCCGAGAGCAGCACGAAGGCGCCGCTGACCATCTCGACGTACTGCATCTTGTGCTTGAGCCATCGCACGAAACCAGCGTTGGCCGTTGCGAGGGCGAGGGTGAGCGACATGACCACCATCGCCATGCCGGTGGCGTACATCACCACGTTCGCGACCCCGGCCCAGTAACCCTCGCGCTCACCGGTCTGGAAGAGCGTCGACATGAACAGCGGCAACGTGCAGCCCAGCGACGCGACCGCGTATGCCACGCCGTACAGCAGCATCGACGGGATGGTGCGCCGGGTCTCACCGGCGTTCACGGTGGGCGTGGCGATGGGCAACTTGTAGCCGAACAGCATCGCGATGCCGAGGCCGATGAACAGCACGCCGATGACGGCGGTCGCGTACTTCGCGTTCGCCAGCAGCCAACTGGTGCCGAACTGCGTGATGGTGCCGATCACGAAGAACACACCGAGGAAGCCTGCAGAGACCGCGGCTCCCACCAGCAGGGCCCTGCCGATGGGGGCGCGCTGTGAGCGGCCGTCGGCGGTGCTGACCCCGAGGAAGTACATGAGGTAGGTGGGCAGCAGCACGAACCCGCACGGGTTGATGCTCGCAACCAGGCCGCGCACGAAGCTGAGGGACAGGTTCATGCCAGCAACTCCCGCAGCTTCTGCTCCAGTGATGCCCTGTCGAGCTTGCCGGTCTGGTCGACCACCGTTCCGTCGGGGCTGATGAAGAGGGTCACGGGGAACGCAGCGACCTCCATCGCGTCGACGAACTCACTGTTGGCGTCGTAGAGCAATTCGTACTGCACGCCGCGGTCGCGGGCGAACCGTTCCTCGAGTTCGCTGGGGGGCAGGTAGTCGACGCCGACGAATCGCACCCGGTCGCCGTACTCGAGGTGTGCCGCAGCGAAGTCGGGCAGTTCCTGCTTGCAGGGCCCGCAGCTGCTGGCCCA
>JBJTXX010000466.1:0-1403 GCA_046082485.1 Actinomycetota bacterium | reverse complement strand
GGAAGGCCCGGCAGACCGCGCAGCCACCGACCCGCTTCGCGGTCGTCGCGCAGCACCCGCAGCCCTGCCGGTGGTGTGCACGGCTCACCCCACGCCTCACCCTTGCGGATCGTCACCATCGACCTCCACGGTGCTCGATGCTGCGACAACCCCTCGGAACAGGGCGTCGGCCGCCTGCTCGGCGACCTTGCGGGTGGCGGCCTCGGGTGCCACGAGTGCCATCTGGCGCACGAGATCGATGAGTTGCTTCATGGTGCGCACGAAGTCGCCACCCGACATGTCCTCCTCCGAGACGACCTCGGCGAAGCCCTCCCCCGCAGCCCATGCGAAGGCGACCGCCGCAAAGGTGGGGTCGGGGCCGCGGTGCACGGGCAGGCCGTCGCTGGCCTCCTCGCCGGCGAGTTCGTGACTCAGCCGCTCGATCGACTGCCAGCGCCGCTTCGCCAGCGAGGTCGGGAACCACGGTGGCGGCGGCTCGTCGGGGCTGCGGTGCTCGTAGACGAACACGCTGACCAACGCGGCGAAGGTGGCCGGGTCGAGACCGTCGAGCAGGCCACGTCGAAGGCACTCGACCACCAGCAGATCGGATTCGTGGAACGTGCGGGAGAGCGTGCGTCCGGCCTCGGTGAGCGACCAGCCGTCCACGTAGCCCCAGCGCTGCAACAGTGCCAGCACCCTGTCGAAGTCCCGGGCCACCGACTGGCTGCGACCGCGCATGCGGGCACGCAACTCGTCGAGTTCCCTCGCGACCCGTTCGGCCTGTGTGGCAGCCTTCAGACGGTCCTCGAGTTCCGGGTCGTCCTCGACCGGGTGCGTGGCGCGTTCGTCCTCGCTCCAGGAAACCCCTTCCCGGGACGACACGATGCGCGCCGTCCCGAGTCGTTCCGCGACAGCCTGCTGGTAGCGGTGACCACCCGGTTCGTAGCCCTCGGGCAACTGCACCTGTCCCATCTGGCGTGGTGGCTCGAAGAAGTCGCTCGCCGACAGTGCGATCACGTCGCCGCGGGAGGTCACACCGGTGACCCTGACTCCACCCTTGCGGTGGGCCACCGACAGCACGGCGACGCGCCCGCTGTAGCGACCCTTCGTCGCATGGATCACCTCACCCGGGCGAAGTTTCAGCAAGGCGAGCGTGATGACGTCGTCGCGACCGGTGGCACCGCCGGCGGTGCCGCTGCGTTCGCGTTCCTGGCGCCGCCGGTAGTCCTCGATGTCGCCGTAGGGACTGCGGGCCTGCTCGAGCAGGTCGACAAGGTGGCGTTGCCGCTTCTCGAGGCGGGCCTCGATGCGCACCACGTCGCGGTCGGCCTGGTACTGGGCGAACGAGAGGTTGAGCAGGTGGTGTGCCCGCTCGCTCGAGTAACTGCGAACGAGGTTCGCGGCCATGTTGTAGGTCGGCCGGA
>JBJTXX010000465.1:0-2501 GCA_046082485.1 Actinomycetota bacterium | reverse complement strand
CCCCCAGCAACCCCGGGGCCAGTTCCGCTGCAGCGACCGTCCCGCGCGCCTGCACCGCGACCTTGTCGGCCCTCACCAGCGAGGCTTCCACGCGGCCGCGTACGGGGCCGAGCAGCCACGGCGAGTCGGCGGCCCGCAGTTCAGCCTGCAATCCAGTCACCGCGCCCTCCAGTCGCGAGAGCGGCTCGGCAAGAATCGCGACCGCATCGACGTCGATCACGCCGTCGACCACCTGCAGTTGGTCGAGATCGACCACCGACAGCGCATCTGCAGCGGCAGACGCCGCCGATGCTGCCCTTCCGAGCAGCGACTCGCCTGCATCCAGGTTCGGCGCAAGCACCGGCACGGCTCTGGCGGGCAGCGTGAGGGCCCCACCGAGGCGCTGGTCGGCGCGCTCCAGGGAATCCGCTGCGCTGCGGAACGATGCGGCTGCCTTCAGGGTGTCGCCACGGCCCACTTCATCGAGACCCTGCAACAGGGATCCGTAACCGTCGACCGCGTCGCTGCGGGCCATCATCGCTGCTGCCCCGAGACCGAGGGTCGCCAACACGCAGAATCCGAGGACGGCAAGCAGCGTCCATCTCGCCCGGCGCCGCACCGCTCGGTGTCGGCGCATCAGCCCTGCGATGACCACCGCCCCCATCGCCATCGCTGCGATCATCGCCGAGCAGAGGAAGAACGGGTTCCATTCGATGCGCAACGCGACCTGGGCAACCAACGCACCGACCGCCGCCCGCAGCACCGGCACGCTCGCACGATGGTTCGCCAGCCATGCCGACGCCCCGAAGGCGGCAACTGCGGCCGACAGCACCCAGAGCGAACCTGTGGACACGAGCACCATCGCAGCCGACGCACCCAACAGAACCCGCCAACCGACGGCGGCGGCACTCCATGAGACGACCGCGGCAACGGCGAACGACAACGCCGCATCGACGGCCTGGTTGCCCGTGGGGCGACAACCGGCGAGCGCTGCCGCGGCCCCCGAGACAGCGGCAACAGCGGCCACCATCTGCGCCTCGCGCCGATCGATCGTGTTGCGACGTCGCCGACCCATCGCCTACACCGCAGCCTTCATCGCATCATCCGCTGGTCGAAGTCATCCACTCGACCGTGGCGGCGAGACCATCGGCGAACGCAGTCGGCTGCACATGGCCGAACATCGCCTGCACCCTGCTGCAGTCCGCCTGGCTGTGGGGCACGTCGCCGGCCCGTGTGGGGGTGTGCTCCCGTTCGAGGCGTCTGCCCAGCAACGACTCGAGACAGTCGATCACCTCGAGCAGCGTGATGCGCGACCCGTAGGCCAGGTTCACCGGTTCGGGGTCGCTCACCTTCCTCACGACGGCATCGGCCAACACCGCAGTGACGGTGTCGACGTAGGTGAAGTCGCGGCTCTGTGTGCCATCGCCGTGCACGGTGAGCGGCTGCCCACGAAGGGCTGCGTCGATGAACGCGGGAATCACCGCCGCGTACGCGTGACCAGCGGGCTGCAGGGGGCCGAACACGTTGAAGAAGCGGAAGGCGAGCGCAGGCAGGCTGTACGCCTGCTGCCAGGCGAGGGTGTAGCTCTCGGTGGCCAGCTTCGTGGCTGCATACGGCGACATCGGGCGGGTGGCGAGCTGCTCGTGCTTGGGAAGGATGGGGTTGGCGCCGTACACACTGCTGCTCGATGCCACCACCGTGTGCAGGTTGCCGTGCCGGCGCGCACCCTCCAGCACCATCAGGGTGCCTTCGGTGTTGGCGCGATGCGATGCAACGGGGTCGAGCACGCTGCGCGGCACGCTGCCCAGTGCCGCGAGGTGCACCACGGCATGGGCACCCGTGAAGGCGCTATCGATGTGTTGCGGGTCGGTGATGGTGCCGTGCACGAACGTCACCGGCAGGCCGTCGAGGTTGGCGGCATTGCCGGTCGACAGGTCGTCGAGCACCACCACGTGCTCGATGGCGTCGGTGGCCAGCAGCCTGCGACAGAGGTTCCCGCCGATGAAACCGGCACCGCCCGTCACCACGACTCGCATCGAACGCACGCTAGCCGTGGCAACCTGCCCCGTCAGGGAGTTGCCGCTGGGTAGCCTTGCCCCGTGGCGGTGAGGGTGCTGTGGGTCATCAAGGGCCTCGGCCCCGGCGGTGCGGAGCGGCTGCTGGTCGCCGCCGCCACCGCGCACTCACACTCCGATGTCGCGCTCTCGTGCGCCTATGTGCTGCCGTGGAAGGACCACCTCGCGGAGGACCTCGCCGGCGCGGGTGTGAAGGTCGTCTGCCTGTCGGCGAAGCGCCGTGACCTGAAGTGGCCGTTGCGTCTCGCCGGGTTGGTGAGATCGGGTGAGTACGACGTGGTGCACGTGCACTCGCCACTGCCCGGCAGCGTCGCCCGGCTCGCGGCGCTGACCATGGGCCGGCGTTCGCGCCCTGCGCTCGTGGCCACAGAGCACAATCGATGGCGCACCCACCGTCTGCCGACGCGCCTGCTGAACCGGGTGACCAGTCGCTGGAACGACGCCACC
>JBJTXX010000464.1:0-5064 GCA_046082485.1 Actinomycetota bacterium | reverse complement strand
CGAGCGCCTGCTCGGGCAACAGTTCGGCCCGCACGACACCGTCCGTGCCTGCCAGTTGGGCATCCCAGCGGGGCTCGGGCCCTGCCTGCCAACTGGCCACCACCCGGCCCCGGAAGCCACTGGTGAAGGTGAGTTCGACCTCGGCGTGCTCGTCACTGTCGTGGCCCTCGCCACCGCGCAGTTCGGCCTGCACCGACACGACTCGCCCGGCTCCGGCGGCGGCTCCCAGCAGCATCGCGACTGCAAGCGGGTGCACACCAAGGTCGAACAGGGCGCCGCCGCCCCACTCGCGGGTGGTGAAGGCACCCCACGTCGGCAGGCCCTGCAGCGACCGCACCTCGAGATGGGTGGGTGTGCCCACGCGACGCGCCATGGCCACCATCTGCAGCACGATGGGTGAGTAGGCAAGGTTCTCGCCGTACAGCAGGCGGCCCCCGTGCCGGGCGGCAGCCTCGACGAGCAGGTCCGCCTCGGCGAGGGTGCGGCAGAGCGGCTTTTCCAGCAGCACGGCGGCACCGGCCTCGAGCATGCGGACGGCATCCTCGGTGTGGCGGTGCGGGGGAGTGGCCACCACCACGATGTCGGCGCCCGCGGGTAGGTCGTCGTAGTGGACGGCCGTCGACCCGAAGGCTGCGGCCAGACGCTGGGACTTCTCGTCCGATCTCGAGGCGATCGCCTCGCTGGTGCAGCCGAGATGCACCGCCGCGGCGGCGTGTGCGCCGGCGATCATGCCGGCGCCGTGCAGGGCGATGCGCGGCGCGGTCACTTGCCGCGCAGGGCCGCGACCACGGGAGCGAACTTCTCGACGTCCTCCTGGCCGACGATGACGTACGAGAAGCCCCAGCGCTCGCGGCGCTCGAGCAGACGCTCGACCAGTTCGTCGGGAGGGCCGATCAGCGAGAACGGCGAGGTCTGCAGCATCGAGGCGGGCACGCCGAGCGCACCGGCCAGGCGCTCGCGGGCGCCGGCCCCGTCGTCGGTGACGTTCACCAGGAATGCGCGGATGTTCAGTTCGATCTGCCCGAGTCGGTCGCCGGCCGCAGCCTTCACGATGGCCACCTTCTCGTCCACCGATTCGGCGGTCATGTGGTTGAAGGCCTCGGCGTTGATGACCCCGGCGTGCATGCTCGGGTTGATGCCCACGATGTCGGCCTCGCGAGCGGCGATGCCCAGCACCCGCTTGCCGCCGCCGCCGATCAGCACCGGCGGCGCCGACTGCACCGGCTTGGGCAGACCGTCGTAGTCGGTGATCGTGTAGTGAGTGCCGCTGAACGAGAACGCACCCGGTTGCATCGCCCTGCGCACGATGTGCAGACCCTCGAGGAAGCGGTCGATGCGCACACCCGGCGCGTCGTAGGCGATGCCGGCCTGGTCGTAGTCGCTGCGCATCCACCCTGCGCCGAGGCCGATCTCCATGCGCCCGTCGCTCAACAGGTCCATCGTCGCCAGTTCCTTGGCGAGCACGACGGGGTGCTTGTAGTCGTTGTCGAACACGAGGGCGCACACGCGCAGCGCCTCGGTGGCATCGGCCGCGGTCATCATCGCCGGCATGGGGGCCAGTTGGTCCCCGAAGTGGTCGGGCATCGTGAGCACGTCGAAACCGTGCCCCTCGGCCCGCTTGGCGAGGTCGACCCACTCGGCTCGGGAGTGTGCGTTGGAGGCCTGGATGCCGAAACGGAAGGGGCGGGGAGCGGTCATGCCGCGAGGTTAGGGGGTGCCGCCCGCACGGGCCCCACCGCAACTAGCGTTCGCTCGACGTGCACCGCTTGGCCTGGCCCCTCCGATTCGTCGCCATCATCGCCGCCGGCGGCCTGCTGCTGACCGGGGTGACCCTCGGCGTCGCCCCGCGCCTGTGGCGCATCGCGAACGCGCACGAGGAAACCCCGGTGCGCCTGCCCGACTTCCAGCCACTCTCGCAGCGCACGGTGGTGTACGACACCCAGAACAACGTGATCGCCGTCTTCGAACGCGAGAACAGTCAACCGATCTCGATCAGCCAGGTTCCCCAACCCGTGGTGAAGGCACTCCTCGCCGTGGAGGACAACGAGTTCTACCTGCACCACGGGGTGAACCTGCGCGGGTTCGCCCGTGCACTGCTGTCGAACTTCGCGAGCGACGGGCCCACACAGGGCGCCAGCACCATCACGCAACAGGTGGTGAAGAACGAGTTCCTCGCCGGCCTGCCGCGCGACGGCCGCTACAAGGCATTGCAGGCGCACTACGCGACGATGCTCGAGAAGGAACGCACCAAGGACGAGATACTCGAGCGCTACCTGAACACCGTGTTCTTCGGCAACAACGCCTACGGGTTGGCGGCCGCCGCCGAGGTCTACTTCGGCAAGAATGTCGAGCAACTGTCGCTCGTCGAGGGGGCATTCCTCGCCGGACTGGTGCGGTCGCCCACCGGCTACGACCCCATCCGCAACCCGGAGCCGTCGCGCCGCCGGTTCGCGCAGGTCACCGAACGCCTGGCGAAGGTGGGCCTCGTGTCGCAACTGCAGGCTGACTGGCTGGCCGAGAACTGGAAGATCCCGGATCGGGTGCGCACCATCCCGACGTTCAGCACCATTCCGACCTACTACACGACGGCGTTGCGCGATTACCTGCTCACCAAGTCGAACCTGCTGGGTGCCACCGAACAGGAACGGGCCAACCTGCTGTATCGCGGTGGTCTGCAGATCCACACGACGCTCGACCCGACCATGCAGCGCCACGCAGAGAAGGCCCGCGACATCCTTCCGCTGAACTCGGTGGGCTTCGACGCTGCCGTCGTGTCGCTCGAGACCAACACGGGGGCGATCCGGGCGATGGTGGGCGGGCGCGGCCTGCGCAGCTACGAGCCCGGTGGCGAGGTGAACATGGCGCTGGTGCCCCGTCAGACGGGCTCGAGCATCAAGGCATTCATCCTCGCCGCCGCCTACGAGGCCGGCGCCGAGACCCGCGACATCATCAACGGTCCCGGCCCGTGCACCGTGCCCGACTACAGCGACGGCGTGGAATCCACGTTCACGGTGGTCGCCAAGTCCGGTGAACTGGGCCCGCTGAACGGCAAGAACACGTGGTCGTCGAGCGACTGCGGGTTCATCCGCCTGTCCTATGCGGTGGGCCTGCACCGCATCGTCGACAGCGTCTACCGCATCTCGCGGTCGCCGTACTTCTTCCAGGGGCAGCCTGCCGGCGACCGCGAACCGTTCCAGCCGCTGCCGCTCACGGCGACGGGCAACAACGCCATGGCGCCGATGGACATGGCATCGGGCATGCAGACGATCCTCAACGTCGGCACGCACCACGACCCGTACTACGTGCAGTGGATCGACCGGGCCGACGGCAGTCGGTTCTACACACACAATGATCCAGGCATCCGGGCACTCGACGAGGGCGCGGCGCTGAACACCGTGGCGTCGCTGAAGGGCGTCATCAAGGCCGGCACCGGCAGCCGCAACCTGCGCAACTTCCCGAGGGTGGCTGCCGGCAAGACCGGCACCCAGTTCGAGAACACGAACGCGTGGTTCGTGGGCGGCACACCGCAACTGACCACCGCGGTCTGGGTGGGCGACCCGAACGGGTACACACCGATGGACGGCATTCCCGAGTTCCGCGACGAGATGGGTCGCAACGGCAAGGTGCAGGGTGCCGACTACCCCTCGCGCATCTGGGGCGCCTTCATGGAGAACGCGCTGGCGCCCTTCCCCGAGGTGGACTGGCCGCCGCCGCCGAAGGCCCAGCGCCTGCCGGCCCGCATCCTGGTACCGGGCGAGGAGTGCGCGGCGGAACTGGTCAGCGGCACACTGCCGCCGATGTACACCTCGTCGACGTCGTCGACGAGCACCACGTCCACGAGCACCACGGTGCCAGCCAGCACCAACCCCTGTGACACGGTCGAACCCTCGACCACCGTGAGCGAGGCAGTCGTCTCGCCGATCTCGCTCACCACCGTGCCGGCCGACGTGTTCGATCCGCGGGCGCCCATGCCATCGGTCGATCTGAAGACGTTCGTGTACCTCTGTGAGACACCACCACCGAACGTTGTGGTACAGAAGAAGGGCACATGAACGCCGCCGCACTTCTCGCCCTGCAGGACATCGACACCGCGTTGAAGGCGATCGCCAATCGCAGACCTCGCCTTCCCGAACTCGCAGCGCAACGCGCCGCGGCGGCAGTGATGGCGGCGCACCACTCGGCGATGGCCGAGGTGCAGCGGCGCATCGGTGAGGCCGAGTCCGCGATCGAGGCAGCCGAGCATGCGGCCTCCGACATCACCACCAAGCGGGCACGGCTGGAGGCCCAGCTGAAGACGGTGATCGCCCCGCGAGAGGCAGAGGCGCTGATGAGCCAGATCGCGACGCTCAACGGCCAGCGCAGCGAACTCGACGACCGGGAACTCGAGGCGCTCGACGCTCAGGCAGAGGCCGAGGGCGAACTCGGTGCGCTCGCGCTGCGTTCGCCCGATCTGGAGGCTGCGCTCGAGGCCGCCGAACTGGAACTGCAGCGGGCCACAGGTGTGCTTGCAGCGGAGGAGACCGCGCTGCTCGAACAGCGCCCCGCAGCCGTCGCGGCGCTGTCGGCCGACGAGGTCGCCGCCTACGACGCTGCCCGCCGCCACCACGAGGGCGTGGCGATCGCCCGGCTCGAGGGGCACCGCTGCCAGGGGTGCCACCTCGACCTCTCGGCCGCGGAGATGGACACCGTGAAGGCCACGCCGCAGGGCTCGCTGCCCGAATGCCCGCAGTGCGGGCGGTTCCTGGCCCGCTGACATGCTGCTGTGGTTCATCGGCACCGCCGTGCTGACCGTGCACTTCGTGTTCACCGACCCTCGGTTCGATTACCGCCTGCTGGTGGTGGGGGCGGTGCTGCCCGACGTGATCGACATCTGGTCGGGGCGGGCGCGCTGGGCGCACAGCCTCACCGTGGCGGTCGGGATATTGGCAGCGGTGATGCTGGTGACTGCTGGCCGCAAGCCCGTGCGCCGACTGTTGCTGGGCCTGCCGATCGGCATGCTGCTGCACCTCGTGTTCGACGGCGCATTCGCCAGCACCAAGGTGTTCTGGTGGCCGTTCTCGGGTT
>JBJTXX010000463.1:0-13469 GCA_046082485.1 Actinomycetota bacterium | reverse complement strand
GTTCGAAACCGATCACCCGGCCGATTCCCACGCCACCGGCTTCCTTCACCTCTCGCCAGAACGCGGTGCCGCCGCGGACCGGACTGGTGCGGGTCGGTGAGACATAGGCGGTGAGACCGACCTCCTGGCTGATGAGGCGGGCGCGAAGCGAGTGGAACGGGTCGGTGACCAGCAGCACCGACCGCCGGCCCTGCTCGCGCAGCAGGTCGCCGACAGCGGCGAGCGATTCGTACGTCGTCGCGCCGCCGACCTGCCGGATCGCCGATGAGGGCACGCCTCGCGCTGCGAGGTAGGCCGCTGATGCCTGGGCTTCCGTGAACCGGTCACCCGGGCGACTCCCGCCGGTGGTGACCACGAGGTCGGTGAGCCCGCGGTTCCACAGCAGCACCACGTGATCGAGTCGGGCCGCCAACTGCGGCGATGGCTTGCCGTCGTACTGCGCGGCGCCCATCACCACGATCGCATCCACGGGTCGCGCCTGATCGCTGCCACCCGTGCGGTGCACCAACCACAGGCTGCCGCCGAACCAGGCGACCACCAGACCGAGCAGCGCCACGGCCACGAGCAGCAGGCGACGCACCACCCGCCGCACGGTGGGGCGTTCGGCCGTGCCGCTCACCCCAGCAAGGCCTCCGCCGTGCGGAGTCGACGAAGGGTCTCGTCGCGCCCCAGGAATTCGAGCGCCTCGAACAGCGGCGGGCCGACACTGCGGCCGGTGACCGCAACTCGAACCGGGGCCTGCGCCTTGCCGGCCTTCATGCCGTGTGTCTCGGCGGCGGCGTCGACGACCGCCTTCAGCGACTCGACCGACCACTCCCCCAACGCCTCGTAACCGGCGATCACCGCACGGAACACGGCCACGGACTCCGGTGTCGCCGTCGCCTTCGACCATGCATCTGCGTCGACGACCGGCTGTTCGAGGAACATGAAGTCGACCACGCCGGGCGCGTCGGCGAGCGTGCTGCACCGCGGTTGCACGACCGGCGCCAGCGCCAGGAAGACCTGCTCGTCGAACCGGTCGGCGGGGAACGGCGCATCGGCGGCGAACAGCCACGGCCGACACGCATCGAGGAACTCCTGCGGGCTCATCGCCCGGATGTAGTCACCGTTGAACGCCGCCAACTTCTTGAGGTCGAAGAACGCCGACGAGAGGTTGACGTCCTCGAGTCGGAAGTCGGCCTGCATGCGATCCCACGGCTGGATCTCGACGCCGCCCTTGGGCGCCCAGCCGAGCGTCATCAGGTAGTTCACCATCGCCGGCGCGAGGTACCCCTCGTCGCGGTACATCTCCAGCGCCACCTTGTCGCGGCGCTTCGACAACTTCTTGCGGGCCTCGTTCACCAGCACCGGCACGTGCGCCCAGACGGGCGGCTCGTGCCCGAGGGCCCGCCACATCATCTGCTGCTTGGGCGTGTTCGGCAGGTGTTCCTCCGCGCGCACCACGTGGGTGATGCCCATCGTCATGTCGTCCACGACGTTCGCCAACAGGAACATCGGTGTGCCGTTGCCGCGCAGCAGCACGAAGTCCTCGATGATGGCGTTGTCGAACACCACCTCGCCGCGCACGAGGTCGTTGACCACCGTGGAGCCCTGCGGCACCCTGAACCGCAACACCCGGCCCGGCCCGGGCGCCAGCCCGAGGTCGCGTGACCAGCCCTGATAGCCCTGGTTGCCCTCGGCCTTGTTGCGGGCCTCCACGTCGGCGGCCGTCATGTCGCAGTAGTACGCGTCGCCCTGCTCGAACAGGCGATGGGCCGCGTCGATGTGCTGCTCGGCGTACTCGCTCTGGAAGTAGGGCCCCTCGAAGTGGGGGTCGTCGCGGTTGATGCCGATCCAGGCGAGGGCATCGATGATGCCCTGGGTCCACTCGGGCCGGTTGCGTGCCTCGTCGGTGTCCTCGATGCGCAGCACGAACGTGCCACCCTGACTGTGGGCGAGGGCCCAGTTCCACAGCGCCGTGCGAGCGCCACCCACGTGGAAGAAGCCGGTGGGTGATGGCGCGAATCGGAAGCGGGGACCGGTCATGACGCCCCGAGGCTAGCGGCGCGACCTCAGGCCAACAGGGCCAGCGTGCGCAGCTGGCGCACCGCCACGCTGAGCGTGGTGAGGTCGTGGGCGTCCACGCGTCGGAGGTCGTTGAAGATCACGACCGAGGTGCCGATCAGCCGCTCGAAGCGGTGGTACCACTCGTCGACACCACCCACCCGCAATGCGTCACCGGTGAGGTCAGCGAGTGCAGCCACGAGGTCGTCGCGCAACGCCGCCCTGGCCTGCGTCTGCCAGCGGTTGCTCCGCGGCAGGCCGCCGACGGCGTCCCAGAGCCACGACAGGTCGAGGCGGTCGAACAGTTGCCAGTAGGCGGCGGCGACGTGCGAGACCGGCCGGCCGGTGGATGCCGCCAGGTCGACGACGTCGAACCCCGTGTGCAGGAACGACCACAGCACGCTGCGCTGCGCGAGATCCTCCGGCACCCCGGCCGCCAGGCGCCCGGCCTCCGTGGCGTGCACGGTGTCGCGCATCCTGCCGCGCAGCGCACCCTCCATTCCGAGGGACAGTTCGGTGACGCCCGCCTGCAGCGACGACACCGCAGCGCCCATGTCGAGCGGCAGCGGGCGATGCCGCATCAACCACAGCGTGGCCCGTTCGGTCATCTGGCGCAGGTCGAGGAACAACTCCATCTGCACGTCGGACTTCACCGAGCCCGTCAGCGCATCCACGCGCCCCCACAGTTCCGCGAGGCCGAGGATGTCGCGCGCTGCCACCCACGCACGGGTGATGTCGACCACGCTCATGCCGGTCTCCTCGGCGACGCGATGGTCGAAGGAGATGCCCTGCAGGTTCACCATCTGGTTGCCCAGTTGGGTGGCGATGATCTCGCGGCGCAGTCGATGCGAGCGAAGCTGGTCGGCGAAGCGCTCTCGCAACTGCGGCGGGAAGTAGCGCACCAGTTCCGGCAGCACGTACGGGTCGTCGGGCAGGTCGCTGCGGGTGATCTCGGTGATGTCGCTGGTCTTGGTGTAGGCCAGCAGCACCGAGAACTCCGGTGTGGTGAGACCGGTCCCCGACGCCTGCCGCTCGGCGATCTGACGGTCGCTGGGCAGGAACTCGAGCGCCCGGTTCAACCAGCCGTCGGCCTCGAGCATGTTCAGGTAACGACTGTGCACGTTCACCATCGGGAACGCCTGACGGCGAGCGATGGCGAGCGCCAACGTCTGCGCCCGGTTGTCGTCGAGCACCAGTTCGCCCACCTCGTCGGTCATCTCGGCCAACACGGTGTCTCGCTCGGCGAGCGTCAGCGTTCCCTGCTGCACGGCGGCGCCCAACAGGATCTTGATGTTCACCTCGTGGTCGCTGCAGTCCACGCCCGCCGAGTTGTCGATGGCATCGGTGTTCACCAGGCCACCGCTGAGCGCGTATTCCACACGGCCGCGCTGGGTGAAGCCGAGGTTGCCGCCCTCGCCCACCATGCGGCAGCGCAGTTCTGCCCCGTTGACGCGCAGGCCGTCGTTGGCGCGGTCGCCCACCTCGGCATGGGTTTCCGAGGTCGCCTTCACGTAGGTGCCGATGCCGCCGTTCCACAGCAGGTCCACCGGCGCACGCAGGATCACCGAGATCAACTCGTTCGGGGTGAACGAACTGCGGTCGGTGCCCAACCGCCGGCGGGCCGCCTCGCTGATCTCGATCACCTTCTGCGACCGCGGGTAGACGCCACCACCCGCCGACACCAGCGCCTGGTCGTAGTCGGCCCAACTGGAACGGGGCAGGGCGAACATCCGCTCACGTTCGACGAACGAGGCCTCTGCATCCGGGTCGGGGTCGAGGAAGATGTGGCGGTGGTCGAACGCGGCCACCAGTTTCAGGTGGCGCGACCGCAGCAGTCCGTTGCCGAACACGTCGCCGCTCATGTCGCCGATGCCGACCACGGTGAGTTCGTCACGTTCGACGTCCTTGCCGATCGCCGCTGCATGCCGGCGCACGCTCTCCCACGCGCCGCGAGCAGTGATGCCCATCGCCTTGTGGTCGTAGCCAGCGCTGCCGCCCGACGCGAACGCGTCGTCGAGCCAGAACCCGTAGTCGCGGGCGATGCCGTTGGCGATGTCGCTGAACGTCGCCGTGCCCTGGGTTGCCGCCACCACGAGATACGGGTCGTCGACGTCGTACCGCACGGTGTGCGGCGGTGGCACGACCCTGTCGTCCACGATGTTGTCGGTCACGTCGAGCAGTCCGGCGATGAACTGCCGGTAGCAGGCCACCCCTTCCGCCCGGAAGTCGTCGGCGCCGGCAGGCGGGCGCTTCAGCACGAATCCGCCCTTTGCGCCGGTGGGCACGATGACCGCGTTCTTCACGATCTGGGCCTTCACCAGACCGAGCACCTCCGTGCGGAAGTCCTCGCGGCGGTCGCTCCAGCGCAGCCCGCCGCGTGCGATGCGGCCAGCGCGCAGGTGCACGCCCTCGACCCTCGGCGAGCACACCCAGATCTCGAACATCGGGCGGGGCAACGGCAGGTCGGGCACCTTCGCCGCATCGAACTTGAAGGCGATCACGTCGCGGTGGGGTCCGCTGTCGCCGGGCCGGAAGGCGTTCGTGCGCAGCGTGGCGTCGATCAGCGCCAGCAGGGCTCGCAGTGTGCGATCGTCATCGAGGCTGGGCACCGCGTCGAGACCCTCGCTGATGCGCAGTCGCGCCTCGTTCGCCGAGTCGGACCGTGGTTCGGGAACGGTGGGGTCGAAACGCCCGGCGAAGTAGTGCACGAGGTCGGCAGCGATCCCCGCGTGCCGTGCGAGGGTCGCCTCGACGTACTGCTGGCTGAACGGGAAGCCGATCTGTCGCAGGTAGCGGCTGTAGGCGCGCAGCACCTCCACCTGCCGGGCGGTCAGGCCGGCCAGCAGCACGAGGCGGTTGAGGCCGTCGACCTCCACCACGTCGGTGTGCTCGGCCACGAACGCCCGCTGCACCTCCGCCTGCGCCGCGGCCGAGAAGTCGACACCCTCGGGGATCTCGACGCCGACGTCGTGCAACCAGACCCCTTCGCCCCCCAGCGCGAACCGGAAGGCCCGCTCGTCGAGCGCACGGAACCCCAGTTGATCGAGCAACGGCAACAGATCAGCCAGCGGCAACGGAGCGCCGACGTGGTACACGCGGAACCGCCACTGGTGATCGGGAGCCTCGGTGAACCGGCTGATCGCGGTCGCCACCCGACCGGCGCGATCGGCATCGCCCTCGACCCGTGACAGGCGGTCGATGATCGGCAGGTCGATGGCGGCGCTGTTCGGCCAGTTCAGTTCGTCGTAGCCGGCGGGCAACGAGGGCAGCACACGCGTCAGCAGTTCCGATGCCTCGACCGGCCCGACGGCCACGGCGAGCGCCTGCCTCGTCGCCTCCACCCATGCGGCGGACACCTCACCGGAGGCTCCCACGATGCTCATCTGTCGACCGTCCTTCCCGACCACGCTGTCGCGACGTACGTGCCGACAGTGTGCCACAGGGACGGCTGGCCACCGCTGCGACGGCCGGGGCTAGGGTCGCAGTCGATGAACCAGATCAACGTGCTCGGCGAGGAACTGCAGCCCTGTTCGTTCGACCCGCTGACCGGCTACTACCGCACCGGCTGCTGCGAGAACCACGGCGACGACCCCGGGCTGCACGTGGTGTGCGTGGTCTGCACCGACGAGTTCCTGCAGTTCTCGCGTGGCGTGGGCAACGACCTCAGCACCCCGATGCCGCAGTACGGGTTCCCCGGGCTGAAGGCAGGTGACCAGTGGTGCCTGTGCGCCAGCAGGTGGCAGGAGGCCTTCGACGTCGGCAAGGCACCGAAGGTGCGGCTGGCCAGCACCCACGTGTCAGCCCTCGAGTACTGCTCGCTCGCCAACCTGCGCGAGCACGCCATCGACGCATGACCAGCCTGCCGGTGGTGCCGCTCGAACGGTGGCTCGATGGCAGCGACCGCACCGGCGTGGCGGAGAGTGTTGATGTCGCGCTGCGCGAGGTGGGTTTCTTCCTCGTCACCGGCCACGGCATCCCCGACGAACTGATCCGGGCCACCCGCGCTGCCTTCGCCGAGTTCTTCGCACTGCCGCGAGAGCAGAAGCAAGCCGTGCGCATGCTGCGCCTGGGCATGGCCGGCTGGGCGCCGATGGGCATGGAAGCCAATGCCTACTCCTTCGGGGAGGCCACGCCGCCCGACATGAAGGAGAGCTACCGGCTGGGTGCCCACATGCTGCCCGGGCGGGTGGCGCTCCGCGGCGACAACGTGTGGCCAGCGTCGCCGGACGGCTTCCGCGAGGTGGTGCAACGGTATGTCGCAGCGGTCGACGCCCTGCATCTCGAACTGTTGCGGGTGTGCGCAGCGGCCATCGGCCTCGACGACGCCGAGTTCTTCGCCGACCGCGGCAAGCGCAACGACAACACGCTGAACGTGAACTGGTATGCCCCGGTCTCTCACCTCGGGCCACCGCAGCCGGGGCAGTTCCGCATCGGCCCGCACACCGACTTCGGCAGCATCACCGTGCTGCACCGCGAGCCGGGCACCTCGGCGCTGGAGGTGCAACTGGCCGACGGCCGGTGGGTGGAGGCACCCGTGGTCGACGACTCGTTCACCATCAACGCCGGCGACCTGCTGCAGCACTGGTCGGGCGACCGATGGCGATCGGCAGTGCACCGCATCCTGCCGCCGTCGGGTGAGGCGGCCGACACGGGGATGCTGTCGCTCGTGTACTTCTGCGAACCCGACCCCGACACGATGGTGCAGCCGCTCTCGGGCGACGGCGAGGCCGTGCTGGCCGGCGAGCACCTGCGCCGCAAGATCGAGGCGATCAGTTCGCAGACCGTGCCCGACGCCCCGGGCACCTGAGCGGGTCAGATCAGCGACTGCAGTTCGCCGGTGTGGTCATCGCCGGTCTGACGGCCCTCGCGCTGGGCCAGCATCACGCCCACCACCACAACGGCAGCGCCCACCAGTTTGATCGCGCTCACCGACTCGCCGAGGAACAGCACCGACCAGAGAATGGCGAACACCACCTCGAGCGTCATCATCATCGCCACCACCCCCGCAGTGGTGCGCCGCAGTGCACGGAAGAAGAAGATGCTGGCGATCACCGTGGGCACGAGGGCGAACAGCGCCACCTCGCCCACCAGCAGTGCGGTGTCGGGGCCGGTGAACCCCCCGATCAGCACGAAGGGCACCATGCCGAGCGCGCCGCCCAGCAGGTTCCAGAACGACCGCACCACACCGTCGACGTGCGCTGGCATCAGGCGGGTGCTCACCAGCATGAAGGCCGCCATCATCACCGCTTGCAGCAGCGTGAGCGCCACACCGAGCACGCTGATCGAGCCGACCCCGCCGAACAGTTCGGGCACCGTGAGCACGACTCCCACCATCACCACGGCGAGCGCGATCCACGTGAGGCGGGTCGGCCGGTGGTGGCCCATCACCGCACCGGCCACCACCACGATCGCCGGGTAGATGTAGACCAGCACGATGTAGACGGCGACGTCGAGGTGGCGCAGCGCGAGGAAACCCGTGCCCACCATCAGACCGAACAGCACACCGATCAGCATGGCCGTGACCCTCGGCAGGGCGAACGGGTCCGGCCCACCGCGCCGGCGCCACATGAGCAGGATCCCCAGCAGCACGAGGGCGGCGATACCGAATCGCAGGAACAACATCGAGGCGACACCGAGCTTGCCGAGCAGGTCCTTGCCGACCACCGACGAGAGCGAGTAGCAGAAGGCACCGGCTCCGGCGAACACCGGTCCGGCGATCGAGGAACGCCGCGGGCTCGCGCCCATCACGCGTGCCGCCGCACAGGGCGCCAGCCCGGTGCCGGCACGCTGGCGCGCAACCGTTGCGTGTACTCGTGCGTGGGATGATCGAGCACCTCGGCGGTCGCACCACGCTCGACCACCTGCCCGTGTCGCATCACCAGCACATCGTCGGTGATCTGGCGCACCACGGCCAAATCATGGCTGATGAGCAGGTAGCTCACGCCGGTCGCGGAGCGGATGTCGGCCAGCAGGTTCAGCACCTGGGCCTGGATCGACACGTCGAGCGCGGCGACCGACTCGTCGAGGATCAACAGGCGCGGCTCGGCGGCAAGGGCCCGGGCGATCGCCACCCGCTGACGCTGTCCTCCCGACAACGCCTTCGGCATCGCCCGCAACTGGCGTTCGTCGAGACCCACCATCCCGCCGAGCTCCCGAACCCGATCGGCGCGGTCCGACGCGGACCCACCGAGGTGCAGCGCCAGCACCTCGTCGATCGCTGCCTCGCCGCTCTGCCTGGGGTCGAGGCTGCTGTACGGGTCCTGGAACACGATCTGCACCGCGCGGGCACGGCGGCGGCGCTCGGCGGACCCGGTTGCGGGCTGCGAGCGGTCGTGACCACAGGCGACGATGGTGCCCGACGTCGGCCGCAGCAACCCCACGATCATGCGTGCCACGGTGGTCTTGCCCGATCCCGACTCACCCACGATCGCGAGCGAGCCGCCCTCATCGATGTCGAACGACACGTCGTCGACAGCCACCGCCGCGCCGAACTCCTTCCGCAGCGAACGCACCTGCAGCAGCGGGCCGTCAACCATTGCCCACCGCCAGACGGCCGCGCAGTTCGACGGCCCGGCCGCACCGCACCAAGCCTCCATCGAGCGACTGGAGGCCCGGATGCGCTGCTTCGCACGCCGGCTCGCAGTGCGAGCAGCGGTCGGCGAAGGCACAACCCGCCGGTGCCTCGAAGGCACTGCGCGGCCGACCGGGAATGGCCGACAGTCGACGCACGCTGCCATCGATGCGTGGCCGGGCACCCACGAGGCCGGCGGTGTAGGGGTGCAATGGGTCGTCGTGCAGCGACTGCGACCGGCGTTCCTCCACCAACTCCCCCGCGTACATCACCACCGTGCGGTCGCACACCGCAGCGGCCAACTCGAGATCGTGCGTGATGAACAGCAGCGACATCCCGCGTTCGCGGCGCAGTTCGTCGAGGATCGCCATCACCTCGGCTTGGGTGGTCACGTCGAGCGCGGTCGTCGGCTCGTCGGCCAGCAGCAGCCTCGGTTCGGTCAGCAGCGCCGAGGCGATCATCACGCGTTGCAGCAACCCTCCCGACAGCTCGTGAGGGTGCTGCCCGAGGCGGCGGGCCCCATCGGGAATGCCGACCTCCGCAAGCCGGGCAATGGCCCGCTCGGTGGCGTCCGCCCTGCTGCCACCGTGATTCGTGCGCAACGCCACGGTCATGAAGTCGCCGATGGTGCGCACCGGGTTCACATGGGTGCGTGGATCCTGGAACACCATCGCCACCTGCGCCCTGAAGGCCCGCAGCGCGGCACCCCGCATCGCCGCGATGTCGTCGCCGGCGAAGCGACGCGACCCGGTGCACTCAGCGCCCTCGGGCAGCAGGCGGGCAATCGCCCGCGCCGTCATCGACTTGCCGCTGCCCGACTCGCCCACCAGACCCAGCGCCTCACCCTCGCCGATCGAGAACGACACATCGCGCAGCACGGCGCGAAGTTCGCCGCCCACTTGCAGTCGCACGGCGAGGTCGCGAACGTCGAGCAGCGCGTTCACCGAACCACCGCGTTCGCCCGCTCGGTGAGCCGCTCACCGAGGACGTTGACCGCCACCACGACGGCCACGATGCACACACCCGACGCCAGCGACTCGAGTGGGTAACCCTGCAGCACGCCGCTCTGACCGGTGCTGACCATCACACCCCAGTCGGCCTGGGGTGGCTGCACCCCGAGACTCAGGAACGAGATCGCCGCGAGGTCCACCATCGCGTAGCCGAACAGCACAGCCCCCTGGGCCACCACCAGCGGCAGCAGGTTGCGACCGAGGTGCCTCACGCAGATCACCGTGGCGCGGATGCCCTGCACCTCGAGCGCGGCGATGTAGTCGCGCGCGCGTTCGCGCAGCGCCGCTCCGCGCAGCACGCGCGCCACGTACGGCGTGTAGGCGATGGCCAGCGCCACGCATGCCGCCGTGAGGCCCGGCGACACGATCACGCTCACGAGGATGGCGAGCACGATCGCGGGAAACGCGAACAACACATCGAGCACGCCCGACACGATGGTGTCGAACCTGCCGCCCCGCCACGCAGTCGCCACCGCAATGGCGGATCCGATGAGCATCGACAGCAGCACCACGGCGAGCGGGCCGAGCAACGAGGAACGGGCACCGACCAACAGACGCGACAGCAGGTCGCGGCCCTGCGAGTCGAAGCCCAGAGGGTGCCCGCTCACGGGGCCGACGAACGCGTACCGCAGGTTGGTGAGGTCGGGGTCGTGTGGGGCGAGCAGTGGGCCGAGCACCCCCACCGCGGTGGCGAGGGCCAGCACCACGGCGCTCGCGTGACCGGCGATTCCCGTGCCCTCGAGCGCGGGCAGCGTCCACCGCCGACGCTGCCGCCCGATCGTGGTCTCGACGGCCGTCATCTGGCGCTCTCCCCCAACTTCACCCGGGGGTCGAGCACGGCGTACAGCAGGTCGACCACTGCGTTGGCCACCACGAACACGGCGACGACCACCAGCGAGATGCCCTGCACGACGGCCATGTCCTTGGCGAGTGCGGCCTGGATCAGGTACGAGCCGATCCCGTTGAGCGCGAATGCCCGCTCCACCACCGCCGAGGCCGCGAACAACGAGGCGATGGTGATGCCGACCACCGTGGTGATGGGGATCGCCGCGTTGCGCACCACGTGCCGGCGCACGACCAGTCGGTACGGGATGCCGCGGCTGATCGCGGTCTGCACGTGCTCGCGCCCGAGTTCCTCACGCACCGACGCCCGGGTGATGCGGGCCACCAGCGCGACCGACGAGAACGCAAGGGCGACCGCCGGAAGCGAGAGGTGGCGCAACTGGTCGAGGAAGCCCTCACCACCGCCCAACGCCGGGAACCAGCCGAGGTTCACGGCGAACACCGACAGCAGGATGATCGAGGCAACGAACGACGGCACTGCGGCGCTGAGGGTGGTGAGCGCGATCACGACGCTGTCGATCGGACCCTTGCGAAGGCCACCCAGCAAGCCCAGCGAGATGCCGACCACCACGATGATGAGCGAACTGAACAGCACCAACTGGACGGTGGTACCGATGCGTTGCGAGATCAGCGTCGAGACGTCCTGACGCAGTTGGATGCTCACCCCGAGGTCACCCTGCACGGCCCCGCCCAGCCACCTTCCGAACCGGAGCATGAACGGATCGTTCAGGTGGAACCGTTCCTCCAGCAGGGCAATCGCCTGTGGTGACGGGGTGCGCCCGCCCGTGAGCGTGGCGATGGGATTCCCTGGCGCGAGGTACAGCGCCGAGTAGATGGCGAAGCTCGCGACGAGCAGCGTCACCACCAGCATCAGGGCCCTGCGAGCCAGGAACCGCAGCATCAGACCATCCGGGTCACGGAGCGCCCAGGTAGGCCGCCCACGGCCCGAACATGTACTGGAACGTCGCAGGTGCCCCGGTGATGTCCTTGCTCATCACCAGCAGGTTCGTCGGTGCCACCAACGGGATCCACAGCACCTGATCGGTGATCATCTGCTGCAGTTCCA
This sequence comes from Actinomycetota bacterium, assembly GCA_046082485.1. Taxonomy (GTDB): domain Bacteria; phylum Actinomycetota; class Acidimicrobiia; order Acidimicrobiales; family Ilumatobacteraceae; genus UBA668. The sequence continues at coordinate 1,936 of JBJTXX010000463.1, read as the reverse complement.
CGGCCAACGCAGCACGCTTCGTGTCGTCGGGCTCCACTCGCGCCTGGTCGAGCAACGCCTGCGCCTTCGGGTCGGCGTAGCCGTTGTAGGCCTGCGAGCCCGCCGGGGCGATCATCGTGCCGTACAGGCCGAGCGGGTCGGCGTAGTTCGGGTAGTTCACCGTGAAGAAGCCGTCGATCTTCTCGCGGGCCGCAGGGTCGATGAAGAAGGTGATGTACTCCGCCGCCGACAGCGAGACGAGCTCGGCCTTCATGCCCAGCGACTCGACGGCACGCTGCAACTCACCCGCCTGGACCGCCAGCGCGTTGAGTTCGCTCGACATGCCGATGCGAACGGTCTGGCCGGCGACGCCGGCCTCCTCCACCAGTTGCATGGCCTCGTCGAGCTTCGGAGCGCTCACGTCGGGCAGGCCGTTCCACGCCTTCACGAACTCCTCGCGGCCATAGCCCCAGGTGCCGGCCGAGGCGAGCGCCCTCGCCGGATATGCGGCACCCTTGTAGAGCGCGTCCGCCAGACCGGTGCGGTCGAGGGCCATCGACACGGCCTGACGCACCCGCTGGTCGGCGAGCGGACCGGTCTCGAAGTTCGAGACGATGAACGCGTTGATGCCGTACGACGGGCCCTCGTAGACCTGCACGTCGGCACTCGCCCCCAACTGGTCGAGCGTCGAGAGCACGATCGGGTAGCCGCCGTCGATCTCGCCGGTCAGCAGACCAGCGGTGAGCACGGCCTCGTCACTGACGCCCTTGATCGTGATGCTCTTCAGCTTCATCGGCAACGAGGTGTCCCAGTAGCCGTCGTAGCGGTCGAACGTGAGGCCCTCACCCACAGCCCAATTGGTCAACTGGTAGGGGCCGGTGCACATCACGCCACCCGCAGCGGAACCGAAGTTGGCGCCCTGTGCCTCGGTGAACGCCTTCTGCACCACGGCACCCACCGGGCCCGACAGTTCGCCGCGCAGCAGCATGTCCTGCTGGGTGGTGGTGATGGTGACCTCGTTCGCGCCCGTGGCAGCGATGTCGGAGACTTTCGCGAACACCGCCCCGTAGAAGCCTCCGAGTGCGGGATCCTTCTGACGGTTCAGGCTGAACACCACGTCGTCGGCCGTCATCGGCGTGCCGTCCCAGAACGTCACACCTTCACGGAGGGTCAGCACCAGCGACGTGGGCGAGGTGTACTCCACCGAGGTCGCCAAGCCCGGCCCGATGGTGAGGTCGGGGTTCTGCCGCAGCAGCGACTCGCACGCGATGGCCATTGCCGCGTTGTCGGGATAGTCGAACACGTAGATCGGGTCGATGGTCGACGTCTCGCGATACACGGCCCACACGGCCGATTCGGCCTCTGCCGTCGGCGCAGGCGTGAGGATGGTGTCGGCGCCCTCCTTCACCCCGGCGGGTGTGTTCGCGTCCACCGCCGTGGTGGTCGTCTCCTCACCCGGCACGGTGGTGTCGCCGGCTCCGGTCGTGGCCGGCGCATCGGTGGCCGACGTCGCAGTGGTCTCGGTGGGCGCCGCAGCACCGCTGCATGCCACCAGGCCGAACGACAGCGCCGCAGCCGCAAACGCCGCGACCTTCCTCTGGTATCGCTTCACGTGGTTCCCCCTTGTGTACGGACCGATCTTTGCAGCCGCGCACCCGCCGTGCGAACAACCAACAGCCCGCCCCGGCCGGCCGACCCCGCCCAGCCCAACCCGACCCGCCCGCCCGTTCTGTGTCACCGCACAGACCGACACAACTTCTGTGCGGTGGCACAGAGCCGGCCGGGGCACAACTGACCGCCCCGGCAACTGGTCGCGGAACCGCAGTTGCTACAGGCCGAGCTTCTTGGCGATCACGATGCGCTGGATCTGGTTGGTGCCTTCGTAGATCTGGTTGATCTTGGCGTCGCGCATCATCCGCTCGACCGGGAACTCCTCGGTGTAGCCGTAGCCACCGAG
>JBJTXX010000462.1:0-1399 GCA_046082485.1 Actinomycetota bacterium | reverse complement strand
CTTCCGCACCCGCGAGTTCGAGCAGATGGAACTCGAGTTCTTCGTGCCTCCCGCGGAGAGCGCCCAGTGGTACGAGTACTGGTGCAACGCCCGTCTGCAGTGGTACATCGACCTCGGCATCCCCGCCGACATGCTGATGCTGCGCCCGCACGATGCCGACGAACTCAGCCACTACTCATCGGGCACCAGCGATATCGAGTTCCGCTACCCGTGGGGTTGGGGTGAGCTCGAGGGTGTCGCACAGCGCACCAACTACGACCTCAACCAGCACGCCCAGCACAGCGGCGAGAAGCTCGACTACTTCGATCAGGCGAACAACGAGCGCTACGTGCCGTTCGTCATCGAGCCGGCCGCCGGCGTGAACCGGGCGATGGCCGCCTTCCTGCTCGCGGCCTACGACGAGGACGAGGTCGGCGGCGAGCCGCGCACCATCCTGCGTCTGCATCCGCGCCTCGCCCCCTACAAGGTGGCCGTGCTGCCGCTCAGCAAGAAGGACACCCTCACGCCGTTGGCCCGTCAGGTGTTCCGGGCGCTCTCCGAGCGGTACATGGTCGATTACGACGACACCCAGTCCATCGGCAAGCGCTATCGCCGTCAGGACGAAGTGGGCACTCCGCTGTGCGTGACGGTCGACTTCGACTCGCTCGAGGACGGCGCCGTCACCATCCGCGACCGCGACACCACCGATCAGGTGCGTGTTCCCGTCGAGTCGCTGGTGGCCGAGGTGGCCGCCCGCCTCAGTTTCTGACGGGTCGCGACTGTTACGGTTCGTCGGTCCGCGACGGACTTCGACGAGAGAGGGGATCGACATGAGCAATGTCGGCGTGTGGGTGAAGCTCGACATCAAGGAAGGCATGCGTGATGAGGCCGTGGCCATCATCCAGGAGGCCCTCGACGCGGTGAAGTCGGAGGACGGCACGCTGATCTACGTGCTGAACGCGGATCCGACCAACGAGAACGTCCTCTACTTCTACGAGGCCTACAGCTCGCAGGACGCCCTCAACGCGCACATGGGTGCGCCGTGGTTCGCGTCGTTCGGACCCAAGCTCGGTCCGGTGCTGGCGGGTCGCCCGGCGATGACGTTCCTCGCGCCGCTCGGCGGCAAGGGTCTCTGACCAACCGTCCCGGTGGCCACGTACCTCGACCGCATCCTGGCCCGCCACCGCGAAGTCGCGGCTGCCGACACCCGGTCGGTCGAGGCGTTGCTCGACGCCGCTCGGGCGATGCCTCCCACGCGCGGATTCCGCGCGGCGTTGGCCGGACTCGACCATCTCGGTGTCATCAGCGAGATCAAGCGACGCTCCCCGTCGAAGGGTGACCTCAATGCCGGCCTCGATCCGTCGTGGCTGGCCGGCGCCTACGAACGCGGCGGGGCCTCGTGCCTGTCGGTGCTGACCGA
>JBJTXX010000461.1:0-7579 GCA_046082485.1 Actinomycetota bacterium | reverse complement strand
CCGAGGTGGTGCGCGAGGCCGAGTGGCTGAACATTCCGTTGCGCGAGGTGCTGCCGGGGGCCGCGGCGGTGGCACCGCAGCCGTTGGTGGAACTGACGGGTGCGGGTGTGGAGATCAGCGCCGTGAAGCGTGCCGACGACGGCAGCGGCGACCTCGTGGTGCGCCTGGCAGAGATGTGCGGCGCACGCACGCCCGTGACAGTGCGCCTGCCGCGCCGCATCGAGGACGCGCGTCGCTGCAACCTGCTCGAGGAACTGCAGTCGGCCATCGACACCGGCGACGGCATCGTGGCCATCACGGTGCAGCCGTTCGAGTTGGTGACCCTCAGGCTCCGGTAGCGGGGGCGAGGTGACGCAGCGCGACTGCTGCGTACACCGACATCCCGTCGACCATCGCGTGCTCGTCGAAGTAGACGCGGTTCGAGTGGTTCGGCGCGGCGCTGAACGGGTCGCGGTCGAGGGGCGTGCCGCCGAGGAACATCATCGAACCGGGCACGCGCTGCAGCACGTAGCTGAAGTCCTCCGCGCCCATCACCGGGTTCGGCATGCGCACCACCGAGTTCTGGCCCAGCAGTTCGCTGGCCACACCGAGGCCGAAGTCGGCGCCGCCCGGGTCGTTCACCGTGACCGGGTAGCCGATGTGCAGGTCGATGTCGACGGCCGCGCCGTGTGCGGCGGCAATGCCCTCGCACACCCGCTTCAGGCCGTCGTGCACCTTGGTGCGGGTGCGCTCGCTGACGGCCCGGATGGTGCCCTCGATCACGGCGGTCTCGGGAATGACGTTGCTGGTGGTGCCAGCCGTGATGCGCGACACGGTGACCACCGACGGATCGAACACATCGACGCTGCGGGTCACCATCATCTGCAGCGCCTGCACGATCTCGCACGCGACGGGAATGGGGTCGAGTGCCGCGTGCGGCTGGCTGGCGTGGCCGCCGCGACCGGTGACGGTGATGAGCATCGAGTCGGACGACGCCATGATCGGCCCGCCCTTGCAGGCGATCCAGCCGCTGGGCAGGTTGCTGGTGATGTGCAGCGCGTAGGCGCCCGTGACCGGCGACTCGCTGCCGTCGGCCCGGTGGGGCAACTGCAGCAGACCCTCGTCGAGCATGAACTCGGCGCCGCCGAAGCCCTCCTCGCCGGGCTGGAACATGAACAGCACGCGGCCGGGCAGCGACTCGCGCCGCGCGCTCAGCAGCTTGGCAGCGCCCACCAGCATCGAGGTGTGGGTGTCGTGACCGCAGGCGTGCATCGCACCCTCGACCTTCGACTGGAACTCCAGGCCGGTGTCCTCGGGCATCGGCAGGGCATCCATGTCGCCGCGCAGCAGCACCGTGGGGCCGGGCTTGCCGCCGTCGAGCACCGCGGCGATGCCGCTGGTGGTCTGGTGCAGGGTGATGTCGAGCGGCAGTCCTTCCAGCGCGGCCAGCACGTTCTCACGGGTGATCGGCAGGTCGTTGCCCAGTTCGGGCCACTGGTGCAGGGTGCGTCGCAGCGCCACCACCTCGTCGAGGATGTCGCGGGCTTCTTCGCGCAGCGTGCTGATGTCCATGTGGTCATGCTAGGCACGTGCCCGTGAGCGGTCGGGCAGGTGACGAGTTGGTCGACGTGGTCGACGAGCACGACGTGGTGCAGCGCGTGGCCAGCCGTGGCGAGATGCGCCGGCATCGGCTGCTGCACCGGGCGGTGTCGATCGCCGTGTTCGGCACCGACGGCAGGCTGCTGGTGCACCGGCGGGCGTCGACGAAGGACATCTGGCCGTCGTTCTGGGACATCGCCGCGGGCGGTGTGGTGGCGGCGGGCGAGACATACGCCGCCGCTGCCGAGCGTGAACTGGCGGAGGAGTTGGGCGTGGAGGGCGTGCCGCTGCAGCACCTCGGCAGCGGTCGTTACACCGACGCCGCCGTCGACGAGATCGCCCACTGTTACCGCTGTGTGTGTGACGGGCCGTTCGTGTTCGCCGACGGGGAGGTCGACGAGGTGCGGTGGGTGGACTGGCTCGAACTGTCGACGCTGATGGCGTCCGCCTCGTTCACCCCCGACAGCGTCGCCCTGCTGCTGCCCCGCATCACCCCCTGACCCCACCCCCGACCCCACCCCGTCCCGCCCGACCCCGCCCCCTGCCCGCCCGTCCCTGCCGAGGATGTCGCGCCCTCTTCGTCGGATTTCCCGCGTGTGGGCGCGACATCCTCGCCATGGGGGTGGGGGCGGGGTGGGTACCCTTGGGGTGTGCTGTTGCTGGAGTTCACGATCGAACCGTTCCATGAGGGCAACCCGGGCCCGCACGTGCAGGCCGCGGTGCAGGCCGCCGAGGCACTGGGCGTGGTGGTCGAGTTCGGACCCTTCGGTTCGTCGTGCGTCGTGACCGCGCAGCAGGTGGCCGAGGTGTCGGGCGCCATCCTCGGTGCGGCATTCGCGAACGGCGCCACGCACGTCAGCCTGCATGCCGAACAGGTGGCGGAACCGGCGTGAGCAACTTGCCTCTCCACCCGCTGGTGCTGGCGGTGCAGCCGATCGTCGAGGCGCTCGGCGCGTCGATGGTGTCGGCCGAGGAACGCGAGCCGGGCGACCTACCGCTGCAGTGGCAGGGGGAACTGCTGGCGGCCGTGCGGCCCGCACCCCTGCACGGGGCCCTCGACAGGCTGATCGAGACCGTGGAACGTGAACTGGGTGCGCCCCTGCCCAGGCTGTCTCGTGAGGACAAGCAGCGCGCCATCCGCCTGCTCGACGAACGCGGTGCCTTCACGCTGCGGAGGGCGGTGGAGGACGTGGCCGACGCGATGGGCGTCAGCCGCATCACCGTCTACAACTACCTCAACGCCCTGCACCGGTGAGCCCGAAGCCCTTCGACGTGATCGGCTTCGACGCCGACGACACGCTGTGGCACAGCGAGGACGGTTTCCACGCGAGCGAGCAGCGCGTCGTGCAGTTGCTGGCCCCCTTCGTGGCCGAGGGTGTCGACGTGAAGGCCGCGCTCACGGCGGTGGAGTGCAAGAACCTGCGCGCGTTCGGATACGGCGTGAAGGCCTTCGGCCTGTCGGCCGTCGAGGCCGCAGTCACCATCAGTGAGGGGCGCGTGCCCGCCTCGGTCGTCGGCGAGATCGTCGAGATGGTTCGGGCCCAACTGGCCGAGCCGGTTCGACTGCTGCCGCACGTGCCCGAGGTGCTGGCGCACGTCGGCCGTCATTACCGGATGGTGTTGATCACCAAGGGCGACCTGATCCACCAGACCGCCAAGGTCGAGACGAGCGGGTTGGAACACCACTTCGCGCACGTCGAGATCCTGCTGGAGAAGGACCCCGCCACCTACGACCGCATCCTGCGTCGACACGGCATCGACGCCGAGCGGTTCTGCATGGTGGGCAACAGCGTCCGCAGCGACATCCTGCCCGTGATGGCGCTGGGAGGCACCGGAGTGCACGTGCCCTATCCGCTGCTGTGGGAACTCGAGCACGTCGACCACGACGAGCACTTCGCGGAACTCCCGTCGATCGCCGAACTGCCTGCCTGGCTCGGCTGCTGAACTCGGGAGCCGGCTACGGCACCCAGATCTGCCGGGCCTCCACCACCTGGCCGCCACTCAGGGTCAGCAGGAAGGGGAAGGGCGTGTACGCGTAGTCGACGGGCCCGCCCTCGGGCGCCTCGCCCTGCACCAGCCGCATCAGTTCACTGCCGGGAACGCTGAAGTTGCGTTGGTCCTCGGCCACCACGCTGACGATGCGCATCGCGGCGGGGTCGGCGGCCAACTCGCCCGTGGGTTCGGCTCGAACGCCGTAGTCGTTCATGCAGTTCTCGGCGCCCAGTTCGGTCTCGCACACCGGCCCGAAGAACACCTGCACGATGGTGAACACGATGCGCGCGTCGTCGGCCACGGCATCCTCGGCCCAGTACTGGCCATCGGCGAGACCCACCCCCGAGTCGACCCACGCAGGGTCGGGCGGCTGGGTGCGGTCGGGAACGGCGGGCACCGGAGCCTTGTCGTACGGCTTCAGCACCTCGGCCTCGTCGCCTCCGCACGCGCCCAGCACGATGGCCAGTGTCGCCAGTGCGGCGAGTGCGGCGAGTGCCGCCGGGTGCCGACGCATCACAGCCGGCGCAGGGCCACGTTGGTGACCCGGTGGTCGGGGCCCTTGTGCACCAGCAGGCTGGCGCGACCCTTCGTGGGGGCGATGTTCTCGCGCAGGTTGCGGCCGTTGATCTCGCGCCAGATGAACCGGGCCATCTCCACGGCCTCCTCGTGGCTGAGATGCGCGTAGTTGCGGAAGAAGCTGTCCGGGTTCTGGAAGACCGTGTCGCGCAGGGTGAGGAACCGTTGCACGTAGAACGACTCGATGTCGGCCTCGTCGGCGTCGATGTAGATGCTGAAGTCGAAGTAGTCGCTGACGAACTCGGGGTTCGAGCCTTCCGTCGCGGCACCCACCTGCAACACGTTCAGACCCTCGAGGATCAGGATGTCGGGCTGGTGCACGGTGACCTGCTTACCGTCGACGATGTCGTAGACCACGTGGCTGTAGACGGGTGCATGCACCTCTGCGGCGCCGCTCTTCACCTCGCGCAGGAACTGCAGCAGTCGCCGGGTGTCGTAGCTCTCGGGGAAGCCCTTGCGGTTCATGATGTTGCGTGCCTCCAGCACCCGGTTGGGGTGCAGGAAGCCGTCGGTGGTGACGAGGTCGACCTTCGGGTGGTCGGGCCAGCGGGCCAGCAGCGCCTGCAGGATGCGGGCGAAGGTGCTCTTGCCGACGGCCACGCTGCCGGCCACCCCGATCACGTACGGCACCTTGGGCGCCAACGTGCCGAGGAACGCGGCCGACGCCTTGTGCAACTGCTGCGTCGCGGCGACGTAGAGGTTCAGCAGGCGGGTGAGCGGCAGGAAGACGGCGGTGACCTCGTCGAGGTCGATGCGTTCGTTGATGCCGCGCAACTGCTGCAGTTCCGTCTCGCGCAGCGTCAGGGGCGTGGCGGCGCGCAACGCTGCCCAGTCGTCGCGGCTGAAGGTGAGGTAGCGGTCGCCGAGGCCTGCCGGTTCCGGTGTGGTCACGAGGGCAAACCCTACGCTCGCGGACGTGGCCGATTCGCAACGAGAGCCGACCCGGCGCAAGCTGCTGGGTGCGTGGTATACGCCGCCCTCGCTGGTCGACGCGGTGGTGGGCGAGGCCGTGTTCCCCGGTGCGCGGTCGGTGCTCGACCCCGCGTGCGGTGACGGGCGGTTCCTGAGGGCCACTGGCCTGCCCGAGCAGCACGGCCTCGACATCGACCCCGATACTCCCTTCGAGCACGGCGATGCGTTGTCGCGTGACTGGGGCGGGCAACGGTTCGACGTGGTCGTGGGCAACCCGCCCTATCTCAACCAGCTGAGCCGCCACACGTCGCGGGGTGGGTCATCGCGGTTCGGCGGGGGCCCGTACGCGGATGCGGCGGCGGAGTTCCTGGCGCTCGCCGTGCGGCTGGTGCGGCCCGGCGGCCGGGTGGGGCTGGTGCTGCCGCAGTCGTTGATGTCGGCGCGCGACGCAGCCGGCATCCGCGAACAGGTCGATGCCGCTGCGGCGTTGCGCTGGATGTGGTGGAGCGATCATCAGGTGTTCGACGCGCACGTGCGCGTGTGGGCCGGTGTCTGGGAGGTCGGCGGCGAGCCGGGCCCGGTGCGCCGCTGCCACGGCGAACGCTTCGAACCGCTGGCCTCGATGCCGATGCCCGCAACGTGGGCCGGTCTGCTGACCGGTGGCTCGCCGCCACAGCACGACGGGCCAACGCTGGCCGACATCGCCACGTTCTCGGCCGACTTCCGTGACCAGTACTACGGGTTGGTGGGGGCCGTGGGCGATGACGTCGACGGCCCGCCGCTGGTGACCAGCGGGCTCATCGATCCCGGTGTGTGCCACTGGGGCAGCCGGCCCGTGCGGTTCGCGAAGCAGCGTTACGCGTCGCCGCGCGTGGCGGTGCAGATGCTGTCGCCCGCCCTGCAACGGTGGGCCGCGCAACGGCTGGTGCCGAAGTTGCTGATCGCCAACCAGACCCGCGTGATCGAGGCGGTGCACGACATCGACGGGCGCTGGCTGCCGTGCGTGCCGGTGATCACGTGCACGACCCCCGAGCCCGACCGCGTGATGGCGACACTGGCCAGCACCGCTGCGAACGAGTGGGTGCACCACCACGCCGCGGGCAGCGGGTTGGGGGCCGGCTCGGTGCGCCTCAACCCGAGGCTGCTGGGATCCATCCCGTTGCACTGACGAACCGCTCGCGCGCGTGGCGGACCCATCGCCGCCAGTTCACCGTCGCCCGCATCGTCATCCAGCACAACTGCGCACCCCACAGCCCGGCCAGCCCGAGGCGTGGCACCAGCAGCGTGGCGACGGCCAGTGGTGCGAACGCCGCGAGGTTGCGCACGGCCTGACGGCCGAGCCATGCCATGTCGTGCGCGCCGATCAACGCCCCGTCGAGCGCGAACGCCACGGCGCCGGGGAACTGCATCACCGCCAGCACCAGCAGCGCGGCGATCAGTCGGTCGCGCACTGCCGGGTCGCCGGTGAACAGGTACGGCAACAGCGGCGAGGTGGCCGCCAGCACCAAGGCCAGCAGCAACGCCACCCACAACGACAGTCGGGTGCTGACGCGGCCGATGCGGTCGGCCTCGTCGGGGTCACCGGCACCGAGCGCACCCGCGACCAACGAATGCAGCGGCACCGCCAGCGCATCGAGCACCAGCGCGAGGAACATGAACAACTGCGTCGCCACCTGGTTCGCCGCCAGCGTCGGGTCGTCGAGGTGCGCGGCGATCACCGTGGTGACGTTCCACACGGTGTACATCGCCACGCTGCGCACGGCGAGATGGGCGCCGTTGACCAACAGCGGCCGGTAGTGGCGGAACGCAGGCCGCACGCGGGTCATGTGGCGCCGCACCGTCCACATGAAGCATGCCGCAGCGCCGATCTGCACCAGCACCGTGCTGCCCGCCGAACCGGCCACGCCCAGGCCCAGGCCGTAGACGGCGATGATCTCCAGCACCAGGTTGGCGACGTTCGCCACCACCACGATGCGCAGCGGTGTGCGCAGGTCGTTGTAGCCGCGCAGGATGCCATGGCCGAGGAAGGCCAGCAGCACGAACGGCAGTCCGGCGGCGCTGATCGACAGGTAGGTGCTGGCGTGGTGCAGCACCTCGCCCCTGCCGCCGAGCAGCCAGCACAGCGGCCGGGCAGCGGCGGCCAACACGAGAGCCGCCGGCACGCCCACGAGACAACTCAGCCAGGCGCCATGTGCGGCGGTGCGCCGGGCGTCGTCCGGTCTGCCGGCGGCGACGGCGTGGGCGATGTCGGGGGTGACGTACTCGAGCACGCTCAACAGCGACACCACGTTCATCAGCACGATGCCGGCGATCGCCATTCCCGCCAGTTGCGGCGTGCCCAGTCGACCGACGATGGCGGTGTCGACCAGCACGTAGACGGGCTCGACCGCCAGCGTGCCCAGCGCGGGCACGGCGAGGCGCACGATGCGCCGCTCGAGGTCGTTGCGCAGGAAGGCCACGCCGGGGGTCAGCGGCGCCAGGGTGCGGTGGGGCTGACGCCGCCGGGTGCGGTGAGCACGTC
>JBJTXX010000460.1:0-2868 GCA_046082485.1 Actinomycetota bacterium | reverse complement strand
CCGCGATGGCTGCCTCGACGTAGGCGATGCCGTTAGCGATGGTGAACGCGATCTCCTGCACGGCGGTGCTGCCCGCCTCGCGGATGTGGTAGCCGCTGATCGAGATGGTGTTCCACTTCGGCACGTGCTGGCTGCAGTACTCGAAGATGTTCGTGATCACCCGCATCGACGGCTTCGGCGGGTACACGTACGTGCCGCGGGCGATGTACTCCTTGAGCAGGTCGTTCTGGATCGTCCCGCTGATGGCGCCGGCGGGCACGCCCTGTTCCTCGGCGACCAGTTCGTACATCAACAGCAGGATGGCTGCCGTCGAGTTGATGGTCATCGAGGTGCTGACCTTGTCGAGCGGCAGGCCGCCGAGCAGGGTGCGCATGTCGTCGAGGCTGTCGATGGCCACGCCCACCTTGCCCACCTCGCCCTCGGCACGCGGGTGGTCGCTGTCGTAACCCATCTGGGTGGGCAGGTCGAAGGCGCAGCTCAGACCGGTCTGGCCCGCACCGAGCAGGAACTTGAAGCGCTCGTTCGTGGATGCCGCCGTGCCGAAGCCGGCGTACTGGCGCATCGTCCACAGCTTGCCGCGGTACATGGTGGGGTACACGCCGCGGGTGTACGGCGGTTGGCCCGGCGTGCCCAGCCGTGCGGCGGCGTCCCAGCCGGCCAGGTCATCGGCCGTGTAGAGCGGCCGCACCTCGATGCCGCTGTCGGTGCGCTTGTCGTCGTTGCTCATCGGGGCGAGCGTAGGCGGCACACCCCTTCACGGGCCACCCGGGTCACCGCACGGCGACGACCGCGATCTCCATCTTCCACTCCGGCCTCGCGAGCGCAGGCACCGTCACCAGGGTGCTGGCCGCGCGATGACCGCCGAGCGCCTCGTCACGCGCCCGCATCACGACGGGCAGCGATGCCATGTGATCGACCACCACGTAGGTCGTGATGCTCACCACGTCGCTGGGTGACATCGCCGCGTCGCGCAGGATGGCGAGGATGTTCGACCACACCACCTCGGCCTGTTCACCGATCGGCTCGGGCACCGAGCCGTCGGGCGACACCGGCACCACCCCGCTGGTGTGCAGGATGGCCGCCGGTGCCTCGCTGAGCACGGCGTGGGCGTAGTTCGCGGCGGGCGGAGCGATGTCGGCGGGTGCGATCTGCTGGTTCACGGCCCCAGTGTGGCACCGGGGATTGCGTAGTCTTGGGGCATGACCGTCACCGACTCCGGCACCCGTATCATCGACGGGGTGGAACTCAGCCCCAAGGACGTGCACCTCGACCTGCCCGCACCGGCGACCTCCGTGGAGGAGGAGCGGCTGCGCCGCAAGCAGAAGCTGGCCGGCGCACTGCGCATCTTCGGCCGAGTCGGATTCGGTGAGGGAGTCGCCGGCCACATCACGGTGCGCGACCCCGAGTTCCCCGACATGTTCTGGGTGAACCCGTTCGCCGTCAGCTTCCGCCACATCCGAGTCAGCGACCTGATCCTCGTCGACCACGACGGCAACGTGGTGTACGGCACCCGTCCGGTGAACCGTGCCGCATTCGTGATCCACTCGGCCGTGCACCAGGCGCGCCCCGACGTGACCGCCGCCGCCCACAGCCACAGCGTGCACGGCAAGGCATTCAGCTCATTGGGCATCCCGCTCGCACCCATCACGCAGGACTCGTGTGTCTTCTACGAGGACCACGTCGTCGTCACCGCGCAGCGCGGCCGCGTGCAGTTCGGCATCGAGGACGGCCGCGAACTGGTGGCCCAGTTCCCCACCGGGAAGGCTGCCATCCACCAGAACCACGGCCTCTTCACGGTGGGCGAGACGGTCGACGAGGCGGCCTTCTGGTTCCTCAGCATGGATCGCAGCTGCCAGGCGCAGTTGCTGGCGATGGCCGCCGGCACCCCGCAGCCGATCCCCCACGACGACGCCGTCTACACCCGCGAGAACACCGCCTCACACATCGCCGGTTGGCTGAGCTTCCAGCCGCTGTGGCAGGAGATCTGCCGAACCGATCCCGACCTGTTCGACTGAGACCGCGCCTGTCTCTCAGTGCGACAGGCCGGGGGCGCAGAGGCCCTCGAGTTCCTGCACGATGATGCGATCGCGGTTCTCGTAGGTCACCGGGTTCGCCGGGTCGGCCCGCAGCTTGAACGTGCGGAAGCTCATGTCGGTGGTGTCGACCGACAGGATGCGGCCGATCAACGGCTCGCCGATGCCCAGCAGCAGCTTGATCACCTCCAGCGCCTGGATGCTGCCGACGATGCCGGGCAGCACGCCCAGCACGCCGGCCTCGGCGCAGCTCGGCGCCAGTTCGGCGGGCGGCGGCTCGGGCACCATGTCTCGGTACGTGGGGCCCTGCAGCGGGTGGAACACGCTCACCATGCCCTCGAACCGGAAGATGCTGCCGTGCACCACCGGGATACCCAGTTTCACGCTGGCGTCGTTCAGCAGATAGCGACTGGGGAAGTTGTCGGCGCCGTCGACGATGACGTCGTAGCCGCTGATGATGTCGATGATGTTCGACGCGTCGAGGCGGGTGTCGTAGGTGACGACGTCGACGTCGGGGTTCAGCAGCGTGAGCGTCTTCTTCGCGCTGTCGACCTTGCGGTCGCCCACACGGTCGAGGTTGTGCAGGATCTGGCGCTGCAGGTTGCTGGCGTCGACCTCGTCCATGTCGACGATGCCGATGGTGCCCACGCCTGCCGCGGCGAGGTAGAGCGCCGAGGGCGACCCGAGACCACCGGCATCGTCGACATGGACGAGGTCGACGCCAGCAACCTGCAGCGCCAAATCCTGCACAACCTCGACCGTGTGGGCGACCGCAAGGTCGACAGTGCGAAGAAGACGCTCACGCTGCTGAACCCCGATGTCAACGTGGTTACCT
>JBJTXX010000459.1:0-2062 GCA_046082485.1 Actinomycetota bacterium | reverse complement strand
GGCCGCAGCGGGCAGGTGGCCGATACCCGGATCAGCGTGGAGGGCCGGTGTGTGCTGCCCGGTTTCGTCGACAGTCACACTCACCTCGTGTTCGCCGGTGAACGTGGCGACGAGTTCGCCGCCCGCATGGCGGGCCTGCCTTACCAAGCGGGTGGCATCCGCAACACGGTCGCAGCCACTCGTGGCGCGGCGACCGCCGAACTGCAGCGTCTCGCGTCGCTGCGTCGCACGGAGGCCCGGCGCGCCGGCATCACGACGGTCGAGATCAAGTCCGGATACGGCCTGAACGTGACCGACGAGGTGCGTTGTCTGGAGGTTGCGCAGGGTTTCAGCACCGACACCACCTTCCTCGGTGCACATGTGGTGCCCGCCGAGTTCGACGGCCGCGCGGACGACTACGTCGAGCACGTCTGCCATCACATGCTGCCGGCCGCCGCGCCCCACTCGCGATGGGTCGACGCATTCTGCGAGGTGGGCGCCTTCGACGCCGACCAGTGCAGGGCGGTGCTGTCCGCCGGGGCGCAGCACGGCCTCGGTCTGCGGTTGCACGCCAACCAGTTGGGCCACGGTCCGGGTGTGCAACTGGCCGTGGAGATGGGCTGTGCATCAGCGGACCACTGCACCTATCTGTCGGACGCGGACATCGAGGCTCTTGCGGGCAGCACCACGGTGGCCACTTTCCTGCCGGCCGCGGACTTCAGCACCCGGCAGCCCTATCCCGACGCCCGCCGGGTGATCGATGCCGGTGCCACGGTCGCGATCGCCACCAACTGCAACCCCGGCAGCAGTTACACCACGTCGATGTCGTTCTGCATCGCGATCGCGGTGCGCGACATGCGCATGACCATGGAGGAAGCGGTGCAGGCGGCAACCATCGGCGGTGCACGCGCCCTCCGGCGCAGCGACATCGGCTTCGTCGCCGCGGGCGCCCGGGCCGACCTGTGCGTGCTCGACGCGCCGTCGTACACCCATCTCGTGTACCGCCCCGGAGTTCCGCTGGTGCACTCCGTGGTGGAGGCGGGTGTGCCGTGCTGAAGAGACTGCCGGGACTGGCAGTCGCACTCACGGTGGCGGTGATCGGCGTGGTGGTGCACCATCGACTGAAGGTGTTGTCGCCCCATGTGATCGCAGTCGGCTTCGGCATCCTCGGCGCCACGTTCGGCCGCATCGAGCGGGTGTTCCAGCCCGGCTTCAAGTTCGCGGCGAAGAAGGTCTTGCGGGCCGGCATCGTGGTGCTCGGCTTCCGGTTGTCGTTCGACGAGGTGCGGTCCCTCGGTTGGTCCGCGCTGCTCGCGGTGGTCGTGGTGGTTGCGGCGACGTTCTTCGGCACCCAGTGGCTGGCCCGGCGTCTCGGGCTGCGTCCGTCGCTGGGCCTGCTGATGGCCACCGGCTACAGCATCTGCGGGGCTTCCGCCATCGCCGCGGTCGAGCCCTTCGCGGATGCCGGCGACGAGGAACTTGCCTACTCGATCGCGCTCGTCACGCTGTGCGGAACGCTCGCGATCGCTGTGTTGCCCGCCCTCGGGACGCTGCTGCACCTACCCGACGGGCAGTTCGGGGCGTGGGTCGGGGCGTCGGTGCACGACGTGGGTCAGGTGGTGGCCGCGGCCTCGACGCACGGTGACGTGGCCCTGCGCCAGGCCACGATCGTGAAGCTCACGAGGGTCGCGTTGCTCGCTCCGCTGCTCGCCGGTGTCGCCATCGCTGCACGCCGACGCATGAGCCCCGAGGTGTTGGCGCAGGCCAAGCGGCCGCCGCTGCTGCCGTTGTTCATCGTGTTGTTCCTGGTGGCCGTCGGCATCCGTTCGACGGGAGTGCTGTCCGCGTCGGTGCTCGGCCACGTCAAGGACCTCGAGACCATCCTGCTGGGCATGGGGCTGGTGGGGCTCGGCAGCAACGTCGACCTGCGCAAACTGCGTGCAGTGGGGGGCCGGCCGCTGGCGTTGGGGCTCGCCAGTTGGGCGCTGGTCGCCGTGGTGTCGCTGGCAGCGGTGGCGCTCGTGGGGCTGTGACCCGACCGGCAAGTAGGGTACGCCCGTGGCCCGAACGCCCGATCTCGAAC
>JBJTXX010000458.1:0-14373 GCA_046082485.1 Actinomycetota bacterium | reverse complement strand
CCAGCGAGTCGGCGTTGTTGCGCACCTCGGCCTCTTCGCGGCGCTTGCGGTCCTCCTCGGCATGGGCCTCGGCGTCGCGCACCATCTGGTCGATGTCCTTCTTGTCGAGCGTGCTCTGACCGGTGATGGTCATGCTCTGCTCCTTGTTCGTGGCGCGGTCCTTGGCGCTCACGTGCACGATGCCGTTGGCGTCGATGTCGAAGGTGACCTCGATCTGCGGCACTCCACGCGGGGCGGGCGGCAGATCGACGAGCTGGAACTTGCCGAGCGTCTTGTTGTAGGCCGCCATCTCGCGTTCGCCCTGCAGCACGTGGATCTCCACGCTCGGCTGCATGTCGTCTGCGGTGGTGAACACCTCGGTGCGCTTGGTGGGGATGGTGGTGTTGCGCTCGATGAGCTTGGTCATCACGCCACCCTTGGTCTCGATGCCCAGGCTCAGCGGGGTCACGTCGAGCAGCAGGATGTCCTTCACGTCGCCGCGCAGCACGCCGGCCTGCACGGCTGCACCGATGGCCACGACCTCGTCGGGGTTGACGCTCTTGTTCGGCTCACGGCCGGTCATGCTCTGCACCAGGTCGCTGACGGCCGGCATGCGGGTGGAGCCGCCCACCAGGATCACGTGGTTCAGTTCGCCCTTGCTGATGCCGGCGTCCTTCAACGCCTGCTCGAACGGAATGCGGCAGCGCTCGATGAGGTCGGCCGTCATCTCCTGGAACTTGGCGCGGCTGAGCGTCTCGTCGAGGTGCAACGGACCATCGGCCGTGGCCGTGATGAACGGCAGGTTGATCTGCGTCTGCTGCACCTGGCTGAGCTCGATCTTCGCCTTCTCGGCGGCTTCCTTCAGACGCTGTGCTGCCATCTTGTCGGCGCCGAGGTCGACGCCCTGCTTGGCCTTGAACTCCTTCACCAGCCAGTCGATGACCCGTTGATCCCAGTCGTCGCCGCCGAGGTGGGTGTCGCCGTGGGTGCTCTTCACCTCGAACACACCCTCACCGATCTCGAGCACGCTCACGTCGAACGTGCCGCCGCCGAGGTCGAACACCAGCACCTTCTCGTCCTCGGCGCCCTTGTCGAGCCCATAGGCCAAGGCGGCCGCGGTGGGCTCGTTGATGATGCGCAGCACCTCGAGGCCGGCGATCTGGCCGGCTTCCTTGGTGGCGGTGCGCTGGGCGTCGTCGAAGTAGGCGGGAACGGTGATGACGGCCTGGGTGACGGTGTCGCCCAGGTAGGCCTCTGCGTCGCGCTTGAGCTTCATCAGCGTGCGAGCGCTGATCTCCTGCGGGGTGTAGCGCTTGCCGTCGATGTCGTCGCTCTTCCACCCCTCGCCCATGTGGCGCTTGATGCTGCGGAAGGTGCGGTCGGGGTTGGTGATGGCCTGACGCTTGGCCACCTCGCCCACCAGCACCTCGCCGGCCTTGCTGAAGGCGACCACCGACGGGGTGGTGCGGCTGCCCTCGCTGTTCGGGATGACGACGGTGTCGCCGGCTTCGAAGACGGCGACGACGGAGTTGGTGGTACCGAGGTCGATACCGACTGCCTTGGCCATTGGGGGCTCCTTCGGAAGGGTTCAGGGGGTGAACTTGAGTGGAAGTGACGCAAGCCTACGCGGCCGTTTCCGGCTACCACAACTCGGACCTCAGAAAACTTGAGTCAGTACTACTCAAGTCTGGGCGTGCTCTTTGTCACCCCTGCCCGGGTGGGTTCGAGTGGGTACTCGACACCCGGGTGCGAGTACCCACTCGGTTGGCCGGCTGCCACTCGGATGGGGACGTGGCACTCGTTTGGGGAGAGTCCGGGGAGGGGAACGGGGCCAGCACCGTGCTGCCGTCGGTCAGCCGGATGTGCGCGGCCTGGGGTGAGGCGATGACGCGCTCGTGCTCGTGGAGCGCGTCGGTCACGAGGGCCGCTGAACGGGCCGCGAGGTCAGCTAGTCAACCGGTACGCATGTACCGACAAAGGACCCACCGGTGCGAAGCGCCGGCCGCAGCTGGCCCCGGCCGCAACCCGACCGCCGCGCACGTTCTAACGTCACGTCATGACCACGAATTTGCAGGTGCAGGCCGAACCCGAGTCGGTGGGGATGTCGTCGCAGCGGTTGGCCCGCATCGACCAGCACTTCCGGCGCTACGTCGACGACGGCCTGCTGGCCGGGTGGCAGGCCGTGGTGGCACGGCGCGGGAAGGTGGTGCACCACGCCGTGCACGGCATGCGCGACACCGAACAGGGCCTGCCCGTGCAGCACGACACGATCTGGCGGATCTACTCGATGACGAAGCCGATCACTGCGGTCCTCGCGCTGCAACTGTGGGAGGAAGGGGCGTTCGAGCTGAACGACCCGGTCGCCAAGTACATCCCGAGCTTCGCCCACACCAGGGTGTGGCGGGCCGGCAGCGTCACCTCGCCCGTGCTCGACCCTGTCACCGAACCGATGCGCCTCTGGCAACTGTTCGCCCACACCAGTGGCCTCACGTACGGGTTCATGTACCACCACCCCGTCGACGAGCTGTACCGCCGCGCCGGGTTCGAGTGGGGTCTGCCGAAGGACTGCGACCTCGCCGGCATGTGCGACGTGCTGGCAGGGCTGCCCCTGCTGTTCCAGCCGGGCCGCGAGTGGAACTACTCGATGGGTCTCGACGTGTTGGGCAGGGTGCTGGAGGTCGTGTCGGGCAAGCCGCTCGACGAACTGTTGCACGAGCGTCTGCTGGCACCCCTCGGCATGCACGACACCACGTGGCAGGTGCCTGAGGCGCAGCAGCAACGGCTGGCCCGGTTGTACGGCGCGCACCCCGCGACGCGGCAGGCCATTGCCCTCGACGCAATGGGGAACGCCGCGCTGCAGGCCCCGCAGGCGTTCATGGGTGGCGGCGGCCTGCAGAGCACCGCGCACGACTACCAGCGTTTCGTGCAGATGCTGGCCAACGAGGGCGAGCTCGACGGCGTACGCACCCTCTCGCCGCGCACCGTGCGCTACATGGCCAGCAACCACCTGCCGGGCAATGCGGACCTCACGGCATTCGGCCGACCGCTGTTCTCCGAGACCACCTTCGACGGCGTGGGGTTCGGGCTGGGCGTGAGCGTCAGCATCGACCCGGTGCACGCCAAGGTGCCCGGCAACCCCGGCGAGTTCGCATGGGGTGGCGCGGCGAGCACCGCGTTCTGGGTGGACCCGGTCGACCAGTTGACGGTCACGTTCTTCACGCAGTTGCTGCCCAGCAGCACGCACCCCATCCGCAGCCAGTTGAAGCAGTTGGTGTACCAGGCGATGCTCGACTGAGGGATTGAAGCACTCAGCGGGGGACTGCCCGACGACGATCAGTCGTCGTCGTCACCGCCACCGCCGCCCTTGCCGCCACGACCGCGACCGCGGCCCTTGCCGCTGCCGTCGTCGTCGCCACTGCTGCCGCCCTTGTCGTCGACGGTGGTGACGGTGGCACCCGGCGCGGAGACACTGGTTACGGGACGGGTGACGACCACCGTGTTCTTCGGGGTGGTCGAAGGTGTCGAGATGCGGATGCTGACCGGAGCCGAGCCGGGCGTGGTGGGGAAGGTGACGACGACACCGTCGTCGCTGCCGTCGCCGTCGTCGCCCGTCGAGGGTGGGGCGATGGTGCCGATGCCCGCCGGAATCGCCAGCGACTCGACCTTGACGTTCGTGCTCACCACACCCTGCACAAGGCCGGCGGTGAACGTGGCCAGTTGACCGGCCGACTGGAAGACCACGGTGAGCGAACGCGGGTCGGCCTGCTCGACCTTGACGACCGTCCACCCGGGAGAAGGAGACGGAGCCACCAGCGAGAGCACATCGCCCTCGGTGTCGAGCATGATCGAACCCGGTTCGCCCACCTCGTACGCGGCCTGCGTGGCAGGCAGCAGCGAAGCCGACGGAACGGTGACGGCCGGGGCGGACGGTCGGGAGATGATGTCCGCCGCCCCGGTCTGCACCGGTGCGTCGTCCCGCAGCACCTGGGAGTTCACCATTGCTGCCGCCGAACCGGCGACAAGGATGCCGCTGAGCGACAGCACGGTGGTGATGCGGGCCTTCACGAACACGAACGGTAGGACACGACCACCCAACGCAGGGTTCGCGAACTTCCAAGTTTCGTCAAAATTCGCATCACGCTCGGGGACCTCCGCACCACGGCCTCGGTTTCGGGTCAGAATGACGGTGTGAGAATCCTGCTCGTCGAGGACGACAAGTCGATCGCCAGTTCCGTCGTGGAAGGGCTGACCGCGCAGGGCTTCCAGGTCACCCACGTGGCCACTGGCGGCGCGGCGCTGACCGCCGCCGAGCACGACATGGTGCTGCTCGACCTCGGCCTTCCCGACATGGACGGGCGCGACGTGTGCCGCGAGCTCCGCGGCCGCACCAAGGCCCCGATCATCATGCTCACGGCACGCTCGGAGGAATTCGACCGGGTGCTGGGCCTCGAGCTCGGCGCCGACGACTACGTCACCAAGCCGTTCAGCTTCCGCGAACTCGTGGCGCGCATCCGTGCCGTGGCCCGCCGGGCCGGCAGCGACGGCGATCGCCAGAACCACACCGACGAGATCCCCACCGCGCAGGCCATCGGCCAGCTGCGCATCGACCGGCGCACCCGCCGCGTGCACCTCGAGGGTGCCGAGGTGCAGCTGACCGCCAAGGAGTTCGACCTGCTGGCGTTCCTCGCCAACGACATCGGCGCGGTGCACACACGAACCGAGATCCTCGAGAACGTCTGGGACGCCCATTGGTACGGCCCCACCAAGACGGTCGACGCCCACGTGGCATCGCTGCGCAAGAAGCTGGGCGGCCACGACTGGATCCAGGCGGTGCGCGGCGTGGGCTTCCGGCTGGAGCCGCCCGAATGAAGTGGCGGCTGCTCGCCGCCTTCGCCGGGCTGATCTCGCTCGTCCTCGTCGCCCAGGACATACCCCTTGCCGGCTACCTGCGCCGCATCGAGTTCGAACGCCTCATCTCCAGCCTGAAGAGCGACGCCTTCCTGTTGGCGGGCACCGGTGAGAACCTGCTGTCGGGCGAATTCGACCCGGCCGATCAGGCCACGCTGACCAGCGACCTGCAGGCCACCATCGACCTCTACGGCGCGCGCGATGGGGCGCGGGTGGTGGTCACCGACAACCGCGGCATCCTCGTGGTGAGCACCGACCCGACCGACACCGCCGGTGAGGACTTCTCGAACCGGCCGGAGATCGAGACGGCACTGTCGGGCGCGCCCACGAGCGGCGAGCGGAACTCGCAGACGGCCGGCGGCAACCTGGTGTACGTGGCGGTGCCGGTGCTGTCGGGCCCCGACCTCGTGGGAGTCGTGCGCATCACCTATCGCGCCGAGGTCATCGACACGAGGACGTGGGAGAAGACGCGCGGACTGCTGCTGGTGGCCGGGGTCTCGCTGATGATCGCGGCGTTGGCCGCCGTGCTGATGGCCAGCAGCATCACGTCACCGATCCGCCGCCTGCAGCGCAGCACCGAGCGGATCGCCGACGGCGACTTCACGGAACGAGCCGAGGTCGAGGGCCCGCCCGAGATCCGCGGCCTCGCCCGATCGTTCAATTCCATGACCGAGCGCATCTCGCGCCTGATGGAGCAACAGCGCTCGTTCGCGGGTGACGCCTCACACCAGTTGCGAACTCCGCTCACCGCGCTGCGCCTGCAACTCGAGCGCGCCGCGGAAGTCGTGGAGGACGACCCCGAAGGCGCCCGCGAGCGAATCGAAGCTGCGAGCGAGGAGACCGAACGACTGCAACGCCTCGTCGAGGGACTGCTGATGATCGCCCGGTCGGAGGGCTCGCCACAGCAGCCGGGCCCCGTCGACGTGACG
Source organism: Actinomycetota bacterium (assembly GCA_046082485.1). Taxonomy (GTDB): domain Bacteria; phylum Actinomycetota; class Acidimicrobiia; order Acidimicrobiales; family Ilumatobacteraceae; genus UBA668. Next base: position 8,557 of record JBJTXX010000458.1, on the reverse strand, counting down.
GCATTGGTGCAGGAACGTGCCGAGGTGTGGGAACCGTTCGCAGCCGAGCGAGGCGTGCGGCTGCTCACCAGCGCCCCGCAGGGTCTGCGCGCGCTCGCCATTCCCAACGCACTCGAGCAGATCGTCGACAACTACGTCGACAACGCGCTCGGCGTGGCCAAGGACGGCGACACCATCTACATCGTGGCCAGCACCCACGGCGACGCCATCGGTGTGCACGTGGTGGACGAAGGGCCGGGCCTCAGCCCCGAGCACCTGGCCCGGGCGTTCGACCGGTTCTGGCGTGCCCCCGATGCACCGCACGGCGGCTCGGGCATCGGCCTTGCCGTGGTGCAGCACCTCGCACTGCTCAGCGGAGGGCGCGCCGAACTGCACAACCGCACCGACCGCACCGGGCTCGATGCGTGCGTGCTGCTGCCCGCTGTGCGGGGCTGACTCAGACCAACGTCACCGACACCGACGCAGCGCCGGCCCGCTGATGGTTCACCGTCACGTGCACCGTCGTGCCAGCCGGTGCCTGCACCACCCATGACGCAAGGGTGCGATCGGGGGTGCCGTCGTTCTTGCCGTAGGCGAACTGCATGTCGAGCCGACCGCCCAACTGGCCGAGTTCCCGGCGGGCCTCCCCGCCCACCACGGTCGCCCCGGCGAGTTCGGCCACCATCGGCAACACCAGCCGCTTGTCGTTCGCCCACTGCGTGACGTGCGTGGGCAGCCAACCGGTGTTCGCGATGCCCACCTCCACCCGCCACGTGTCGCCGCCCAGCGCCACCACGTTCGTGTGCAGCACCTCGATGCGGGGCGAGCACAACGCCTGGTGCACCGCGAACTCTGCGTGGGGCCGCACCTCGGCGAGCAGCCTGCTGCCGGGCGCGTTCGACCAGAAGAACACCTCGTCCCAGCCGCCGATCTCCACCGCACCGAGTTGCGGGTGATCGAACGAGACCCAGTCGTGGTAGGCGTCGGGGTGGTTCGCGAGTGCCCAGCGGTACACGCCGATCTCCTCCTCCTCGGTCGGGCCCACGTACCAGATGAACGTGCTGGGCTTCTTCCCCGTCGCCTGCTGGATGACGTCCCAGAACTCGGTGGTCCAGCCGTACACGCCGAGGTGCTCGTAGGCCCAGTCGTCGGCCGCGCCGCTCATCAGGTCCTCGCGGTCGAACGTGAAGTCCTCGTAGACCGAGTGCACCGTGTAGCCCGTCAACGCCTCGCCACGCTTGCCCAATTCCTTCCACGCCCACACGTCGACCACGGGCAGGCTGCTGTCGGCCTTCGTGCTGCTGGGTCGCAGCAGCACGCCGCCGGAGGTGTGGAACGCGTTGTAGCCACAGATGTTGCGCCGGGCCACCACGGCCTTCACCAACGCGTCGATCTCGGGTTCGCTCATCGGGTGATCGCCGCTGCCGCGCACGCCCGTGCCCCAGCCGGCCGGGAAGTTGCGGTTCATGTCGAGCGATTGCGGGGGCCGGGGCAGCGGCACGGTGAAGCCGTCGTGGTGCTCGACCTCGCCCTCCTGCAGCAGTCGGTACCGCGGCGCGCCGGCGGGCAGGCCCTCGGGTGGGACGCGAACCATCAGTCGCGAGTCCTCCGACCACGGCGTCCATGCGCCATTCGGGTCCGCGATGCGCATCGTGAGGACCTTGCCGTTGCCGTCGATGTCCATCTCGTGCAGGCCGGGTTCCCGGTGCGCGTCGCGCCAGGGCCACGGGCGCACACTGCTGCGGCGGAACAACGGCGAATCCGCGAGCGCCCACTCCACACCGTCGGGGTTCACGCGCGGCACCACGTAGAACGTGCGGGTGTGCAGCGCCTCGGTCACCTTCGGGTCGCTGCCGAAACCCGACACGAGATGGTGGATGAGGTACGTGGCGGCCACACCGCCGGTGACCTCGATCGCGTGGATGTTCGCGTCGACCCAGTGCGCCGGCTTCGAGTCGTGACTGCCGGTGGCAGTGTCGGTGATCGTGGCGAGCCACAGCGGCCTGCCCTCGTACGAGGTGCCGTACTGCTCCACCGTCATCAGCCCCGGGTGGGCAGCCGCCGTGGCGTGCAGCCAGTCGGTGAGTTCGGCGTAACGGAGGAAGCGGTCGAATGCGTACTGGGTGGTCACAGGGCGGAACGCTAGTTCGCGGCCCACCACGCAGCGGCCGCCAGTTCGGCCACGAGCACCTCGGTCAGCAACGCCACGACGGGGTCGTGATCGTGCGGGTACCGCACTGTGTGCACGACCTCCGGGCCGGTGGCCGCGGGCGTGGGGCCCACCTGCACCACGGTGCTGCCGCGGTCGCGCATCCACTGCAGCGCGGCGCCGTCGTGAGCCGAGCCGGCGAACAGCAGCGCCCGGTAGTCGAGGGTCTTCGTCAGGTACACGTCGACATGGCTCCAGTCGCCGGTCTCACAGCCGTCGGCGGGTCGCCGCGGACCCTCGCGCATCATCAGCGCCCCCTGCAGCGCGTTGCCCAACCGTTCGGCCGGGGCGAGCAGCCAGCACCCGTGCGGGCCTGCAAGGTGTTGCAGCACGGGCGGCAGCCACTCGTCGCTGGTGGTCAAGAGGTGCTCGGCGGCGTCGGCGGCGGCGCTCACCTGTGCCGGCAACTCGGGCAGGGTGCCGGCCAGCTGGTGCTCGAGGTGCAACAGCAGCACGAGCGTGTGCAGGTAACTGCGGCACGCCACGCCGCCCTGCTCGGGGCCGGCATGCAGCAGCACGGTCTGCCGCGCCGGCAACGACACTCCATCGGTGTTGGCCAGCACCACCGTGTGGCTCGCGGCGTGATGTGCGCCCAGCAGACCGAGGGTCTCGCCGCTGCCGCCCGATGCGGTGATGCCCACCACAGTCAGGTCGGCAGCGGGCGGCCACGACCCCTCCACCGAGGCGGGCTCCGCCACCGCCACCAGTCCCGCCCGCCGCATCCGCCGCGCCGCCACATCTGCAGCGAACCAGCTCGAGCCCATTCCGGCGAGCAGCAGGCGATGCCCCGAGGGCACCGGCCAGACGGTGTGGGGCAGGCGGTCGGCGAGGCCGCGCAGCCACTGCGGCTTCGCCTGCAGATCAGCCAGGAATGCCTCGGGTTCCACGACCCGCAGCCTGTCACAGCGCGTTGCGGGAGGGTCGTTCAGCCGCGGGCCAACAGCGACGGCAGCGCATCATCGGGCACGTACACCCAGTGCGGAAGGTGCGCCACGGCGTAGCAGTACTCGTGCAGTTCCTGCGCGACACGGAGGGCCCGCAGCAGGTCGAGGTCGACGGTGCGGGTGCTCGTGTAGGCGCTGAGCGCCGACTCGACCGCGGCAGTGATGAACGACTCCACGTCGCGACGGCGATCCGGGTGTCGTCGCTTCACCACGATGCGACCCACGTGGTCGATCGACTGCAGCATCGAGGCCACGTCGACGAGCGGCGTGTGCGGCAGGCCGCGACTCGCCGCATCGACCATCGGGTTGCCGTCGAAGTCAGTGATCACCAGAAGGTCGCCCGAACGCAGGAACTGACCCACGTGCAGGTCGCCGTGCAGCCGATGTGCGGGCAGCAGGCGATCGACGCGCAACGGTTCCAGGGCCGCACGCACCGACGGTTCCAGCGCACGCAACCGCTCGCCCTCGTCGCCCTCCACCACACGCATCGCCTCCTGCAGCTGCGCCTCGGCGGTGGCGTGGTAGGCGCGGGCCGCAACCGTGCTGCGGTGCAGGCCCGACAGGTGCTCGTGCAGGTCGGCCGTCAGCTCGCCCATTCGGGTGGCCCAACGCAGCAGGGTCTCGAACGGCCGGGCGCCGCGCAACCAGTCGTCGACATCGTCCACGAACCAGTCCCAACCGTCGGCGGCGCCAGGCACGTAACGGGTCACCACGGCCAGCACGAGCTCGTCGTCCTCCTCCACGCCCACGAACGCCGGCATGTGGCGGAAGCCCTCGGCGGAGAGGTGCTGCAACAACTCGACACCCGGGTGGGGTGCGGGCACCGGAGGCCGCAGCCACTTCACCACCACCTCGTCGGCGACGATCACGCTCTCGTTCGTCTGGTCCGCGCGCACGGCCCGTTCACCGCGCACCTCGCGGCCCAACACGCGCGAAGCCACCGCAGACGACCGGCCCGACGGAACCATTCCCTCACCCTACGCGGCAACGGTTCCGCCCGTCGGCTAGAACACGCACATGGCGAGGTTCCTCTTCATGCCCGAGAGCGCATACGGGCCCACGAACAACTGCATCGGAATCGGCAACATCCTGCGCCAGCGAGGCCACACCGTGATCTTCGCGGCGGAGGCCAGCTGGCAGGGTCGGCTCGAGCCGCTCGGCTTCGTGGAGGATCTCGTGCACCTCGCGGCCCCGGCCGAGCCCGACCCCGACGCCCCGCCGGAGGCCGCCGGACAGTTCTGGATCGACTTCATCCGCGACACCTCGCCGGTGTTCCGCACGCCCACCATCGAACAGCTCACCGGCTTCATCCAGCCGACCTGGCAGGCACTCATCGACGGCGCGATGTACAGCCACGAGCAGCTCACCGAGATCATCGCCCGCCAGCGACCCGACGTGGTGATCGAGGACAACGTGAACGCATTCCCGGCACTGGTCACTGCGGGCGTGCCGTTCGTGCGTTCGGTGAGTTGTCAGCCGCTGGAGATGAAGGGGCCCGACGTGCCGCCGCTGTTCAGCGGTCTGCCCAGCGACGATCGCAGCGAGTGGGCCGACTTCCGCGCCGAGTACGACCGAACCCATCGCGACATGTGGGGAGCACTGAACGACTGGGTGCAGTCGGTGGGGGCACCGCCGCTTGCCGACCTCGAGTTCATCCACGAAGGTGCCCTGAACCTGTACCTCTACCCCGAGGTTGCCGACTACACCGACCGCCGTGCGCTCGGGCCGACGTGGCACCGTCTCGATTCCTCGGTGCGCGCCACCGACGCACCCTTCGAGGTGCCGGCGGAGCTGCACACCGCCGACCCGGCCAGCCGGTTGGTCTACCTGTCGCTCGGCTCGCTGGGTTCGGCCGACGTCGACCTGATGAAGCGCCTGGTCGGCATCCTGGGTCGCACCCGTCACCGCTTCATCGTGTCGAAGGGCCCACTGGCCGACGAGTACGAACTGCCCTCGAACATGTGGGGCGCTGCACAGGTGCCGCAGACGAACGTGCTGCCGCTGGTCGACATGGTCATCACCCACGGCGGCAACAACACCACCACCGAGGCCTTCCACTTCGGCAAGCCGATGATCGTGCTGCCGTTGTTCTGGGACCAGTACGACAACGCCCAACGGGTGCACGAACTGAGCTACGGCCACCGCCTCGACACGTACGGGTTCGAGGATGCCGAACTCACCGACGCGGTGGAGCGACTGCTGGCCGACACCGTGCTGCACCGGCGGATGGCCACCAACGCCGAGGTCATCCGCGGTCGCAGCGGCACGGTGCGGGCGGCAGATCTCATCGAAGCCCTCGCACGCTGAGCGCGTAACCTCGCGGCCATGACCGGCACGCTCGTCATCCTCCGCCACGGCGAGAGCACGTGGAACCAGCAGAACCTGTTCACGGGCTGGCACGACGTGCCGCTCAGCGAGAAGGGCCTGCGCGAGGCACCCGCTGCCGGCCGCACGATGGCCGATGCCGGCCTGCGCTTCGACATCGCCCACACCAGCCTGCTCACCCGAGCGGTGGTCACCTGCCACCTCGCCCTCGAGGCAATGGGTCAGGTGTGGCTGCCGCTGCAGCGGCACTGGCGGCTGAACGAGCGCCACTACGGCGCGCTGCAGGGGCTGGACAAGAAGGCAACCACCGAGCGCCACGGCGCCGAGCAGACGAATCTGTGGCGCCGCAGTTACGACGTGCCGCCGCCGCCCGTCGGCGCCGACAGCCCGGAACACCCGGCGAACGATCCGCGCTACCGACTGCTGCCCCCCGACGTGCTGCCCGCCAGCGAGTGCCTGGCCGATGTCGTGGCACGGGTGCTGCCCTACTGGCACGACGTCGTGGCGCCGCAGTTGCTGGCGGGCCTCGACGTGTTGATGGTGGCGCACGGGAACTCGTTGCGGGCGCTGACGATGCACCTCGAACGCATCGGTCGCGACGAGATCGCGGAGGTCAACATCCCCACCGGAGCCCCCCGGCGCTACACGTTCGACTCCCACCTCGCGGTCACCTCCGCGCAGTACCTCGGCGACGCAGCGGAGATCGCAGCGGCGGCAGCAGCGGTGGCCGCGCAGGCCGGCTCGAAGTAAGGCGTGCAGCAGGTCGCCCCAGCGCGGTACCATCCACACATGGCCAGCAGAAAAGCGCACATCGAACACCTGCGCAACGTCAACCTGTTCTCGGGCTGCACCAACAAGGAGCTCGAGCGCATCGCCAAGTCGTCCGACGAGATCACCATGCCGGCGGGCACCCTGATCGTCGATCAGGGGCAGACGGGTCGCGAGGCATTCATCGTGCTCAGCGGCACGGTGAACGTGAAGCGCAACGGCAAGAAGATCGGCACGTTCGGGCCCAGCACGGTGGTGGGTGAGTTGTCGTTGCTCGACCACGGCCCACGCACCGCGACGGTCACCTGCGACACCGACTGCACGTTGCTGCTGCTCGGCCAGCGCCACTTCATGGCCGTGCTCGACGACGTGCCGTCGCTGGCGCACAAGTTGTTGGCCACGCTGGCCGGCCGCATCCGCGACCTCGATCGTCAAGCCTTCGGCTGAACCCCGCCCATCGGCGTCGGTCGGCCGAGGTCACCCGGCCGGCGTGCTGACCGCCGCCAGCAGACTGTCGACTCGCGCCGCCGTGTGGCGCACACCCCACAGCCCGCCGATCACGGCAAGGGCACCTGTCACCACGGCCAGACGCCACAGCCACACCTGGCCGTCGAGGCGCTTGCGAGCGTCGGCCGCGTCGGCGAGCGCCGCATCGATCTGGTCGGGCACCGCCTTCAGGGCCACCACCGTCTCGTGCAGCGCCGGACCCGCATCCACCAGCGACTGACCCGAGGTCTTCAACGAATCGCGCACGTTGGCGAGTGTCGCCTCGGCGGTCTCGAGGCTCTTCTTCAGGTCGTCGACGCTGCCGATGAAGTCGACGATGCCCAACACCTTGCGCACGTTGGCGCTCACCTTCTCGGTGGCCTCCACCGCGCCCGCTGTGTTCGACAGCCCGAACGCAACCACATCGACCACGCTCTCGAGCTCCGAGGCGCTGCTGGCAGTGGTGTCGGCGAGGTCGCGGGCCGTCACCAACCCGTTCTCGAGACGCTGCAGCGCCCGCTCGGTGGCGTCGGAGAGGCCACCCACGGCCACCCAGGCGAGGACGGCGCTGATCGCCACCAGGATCTTGGCGACGAGCAACACGGCGGACAGACGCGAGGTGGAACGCATGCCGCGCATTCTGCCCCACGGAGGCGAACCCACGGAGCGACGCGAACTAGGGTTCTGCTTGCACTATGAGCACGCACTCCGCACCTGCAGCCGAGACCGGCCCGAAGAAGCCCTGGTATCGCACGCCCCACAGGCTCGTGATGGCGCTGGGCGTCTTCATGGGCCTGTTCACGCTGGCCTCGGGCATCATCCCGCAGTTCACCCACTGGCACGGCACCAAGGAGCCCGCCCGCGAAGTGTTCGACGGCATTCCGGGCGGCCTGCAGGTGGCCTTCTACACCGTCATCCCGGTGCTGCTGGTGTGGGGCGCCTTTGCGTTCTCGGCCCGTGTGCGCAACTGGGAGCGTGGCGCACCCGACCGTCGCAAGACCACGCCGAAGAACGTGGGCCGCCGCCTGCGCGACTTCCGTGCCGGTGCCTACATGCAGACCCTGCTGCGCGACAGCGCCGCCGGCCTGATGCACTCGATGATCTACTTCGGGTTCCTGGTGCTGCTGGGTGTCACCACCGTGCTCGAGATCGACCACCAGATGCCCGAGAGCCTGAAGTTCCTGCACGGTCGCACCTACATGGCCTACAGCTTCATCGGCGACCTGGCGGGTCTGGTGTTCATGGTCGGCATCGTGTGGGCGATCCTGCGCCGTTACGTGCAGCGCCCCTACCGCATCCGCATCAAGAGCAAGCCCGAGCACGCCATCATCCTCGGCGTCTTCTTCACCATCGGTCTCACGGGCTTCCTTGCCGAGGGCTTCCGCATCGCCGAGATGGGCTCGCCCTCGCACGAGAAGTGGAGCTTCATCGGCTACCCGATCGCCCAGATCTTCAGCGGCTCCAGCGAGAGCACCCTGTCGACCTGGCACCAGATCAGTTGGGTGGCGCACGTGGTGGCCTTCGCCGCATTCCTCGTGCTGCTGCCGCTCACGATGCTGCGCCACATCTTCACGAGCCCGCTGAACATGTACCTGCGAGACCGTGACCGCCCCAAGGGCGCCATGCGGGCGATGCCGAACCTCACCGAGACGTCGCTCGAGAGCTTCGGCGCCAGCGTGGTGGAGGACTTCACCTGGAAGCAGCTGCTCGACACCGACGCCTGCACCATGTGCGGTCGCTGCACCAGCGTGTGCCCGGCTCACGCCACGGGCAAGCCGCTCGACCCGCGTGAGATCGTGCTGAAGACCGGCGAGGTCATGGCCGCCTCGGCGCCGCACGGCAGCGT
>JBJTXX010000457.1:0-6988 GCA_046082485.1 Actinomycetota bacterium | reverse complement strand
CCGGTCGTGATGCGCTGAACCTGCCGACAGTGATCGAGCAGATCGATCCACTGCCCGCAGCCGTGCGGGTGCCGGCGCAGACCTCGGTGTTCATCGACCTGCAGTCCGGCTACGAGGGCGTGCTGGTGATCGACGGCCTGGCACTCGAGACCGTCAACATCGACTCGCTGAAGGACAAGAACAAGCCCGGTCAGCAGATCACCCTTCCGCCCACCACGGTCTACGAACCCGGCAATGCCACGCTCACGTTCAACCCGAGTGACGACGCCGAGATCTCGAGGTTCACCCAGGGCGAGCACCGCGTGAAGGTGGTCTACTGGAAGGTGTTGGAGGGGCGGGGTTCCGCCCGCTCCTTCACCTGGACCTTCAACGTGTTCTAGTCACGCCCGGGTCCGGCCGTGGTGCTGCACCCCGGAAGGGCGGTCCTGCCCACCAGCGCACGGCAGGACCGGCTGCCATCAGGATGCCCGCCGCTGCCAACCACCTGCGGGTGGAAGCGCCCGTCGCAGGCAGGTCACCACCCGACCCGCCCGAGGCGAACGAGGTGGTGCTGGCCGAGTTCGTCGAGCGGGCGACCGTCGTGGTCGCCGCAGTGGTCGTCGGCCTGAGCGTGGTCACCGTTCGACGAGAACACCACGTACCGGGCGGTGTCGCCCATCATCGCGTCGGCTCCGTTCGACTGGGGCACCGTGAGGCCGCTGTCGCTGTCGACATGGGTGCCCGTCGCCTCGGTGCCACCGGTGACCGCCACGGTCATCCTCGCCACGGTGCTCGATGCCAGGGTGCGCAGGAACGCATCGCTGGTGACGTTCACGTCGAGCAGGGTGATCCTGTCGTTCGACTGGAATGCCACCACCGTGCCGTCACCGCTCACCCAGGGCAGGTCGCGGCCGCTGCCGCTGTCGATGGACACGCGCTGCACGACCGGATCGGCGGCCCGCGTGAGGTTGGTGACTGCTGTGGTCAACAGCAGCGTCGAGGCGATGGCGATGGCGATGATGCCACCGCGTCGTGCAGTCGGTGTCATGTGGGTGAGCCCCTTGGGTGTCGGCAGGGCACACCCGGGGGAGCGGAGACCACGGTGGAGCACCCGCTACCACGACATCCGCAGGGCATGCCCTGCTGTTGGAGCGCCGGTTTGGCGCAGGGTCACAGTACGCAGACCGGTGTCACGCGACCAGTGAGGTTCGGGTGATGTCGTGCATCCGAACGTCACCCGGCGCGATCAGTCACCCCAGTGACGCTGCTCCAGGAACGGGTCTCCGTACATGTGGTAGCCGTTGCGCTCCCAGAAGCCGGGCCTGTCGGCGTCACGCACCTCGAGCGCACGCACCCATTTGGCGCTCTTCCAGAAGTAGAGGTGCGGCACCACGATGCGAACCGGCCCACCGTGGATGGGTTCGATCTCCTCGCCCTCGTACGCGTAGGCGACGATCGCCTCGTCGGTGGTGATGTCGGCGAGGGGAAGGTTGGTGGTGTAGCCGAACTCGGCGTGTTCGACGACGTGCGTGCCCTCGGGCCGCACACCGGCGTGCTCCAGCAGATCGCGTACCCGCACACCCGTCCAGGTGGTGTCGAACTTGCTCCACTTCGTCACGCAGTGGATGTCGAACGTCAGCGTCACCGCCGGCATCGCCTTCAGCTCGTCCAACCCGATGGTGAACGGGCGCTCCACGAGGCCCGTCACCGTGAGGTCCCACTGGCCGGGTGCGTACTCGGGCACATCCCCCACGTGCAGCACGGGGAACCGGTCGGTGAGGTACTGCCCCGGAGGCAGGCGCGAGGGGTCGTACCCCTTGGACGCCACTTCCTGCCGATTGCGCTCGAAGAAGCTCATGGCCACAGTGTGGCCTCACCGCGGGCACCGGCGCCACGCGAATAGGGTGACTGCATGAGCGATCTCCCCCCGCCCTCGATGCCACCCCCTCCCCCGCCCGACGGCCTGACGCCGCCTCCCGGTTACGTGCCCTACGGGCCCGGCGGCCAGCGCGGCTTCCAGTCGATCGGCGGCCTCACCAAGTGGCTGGTCATCGCCGTCGCCGCAACGATCGCCACGCAGGCACTGAGCCTCGTGGCGCAGTTGACCCTGCGCGACGACGCGGTGAGCCTAGCCGACAACCTCGACGAACTCACCGGTCGCCTGGGTTTCTACCTGCTCGCCTCGCTGCTGGCGGCGGCGGTGGGCGTGACCCAGCTGGTGCTGCTGATCATCTGGACCTTCCGGATGGCCAAGAACCTCGAACTGCTGGGCCGCAAGCTCTCCTTCTCCGCCGGCGCCACCATCGCCGTGAACATCCTCGGCGGCTGCACGCTCGGCATCCTGAACTTCTTCATGTGGAAGGAGCAGTGGCAGGCCAGCGACCCCGCTGTCGCTGCGCACGACCCGGCATGGAAGCGGGCAGCGATCGCACCGGTGATCATCGCCAACCTCGTGCTGGGCCTGCTGGGCACGGCCGTGGGGCTGACGCTCGGGCTGCAGGCCGGCTTCGGCGGGTTCGGCAACACCGACACCTCGACCCTCGGCCAGAACCTCAGCGACCGCTTCGGTTTCGTCGTGGTCAGCGGCGTGCTCACGCTGGCAGCGGCCGCCACGTTCCTGGTGCTCGTGCGGCGACTGGCCGCACGTCACATGCGTGCCATCGGCGAGGTGTGAGACCGACGTGGCCGTGCTCTATCTCGTGCGCCACGCCAAGGCCGGCAGTCGCGCCGACTGGTGCGGCGACGACTCCGCTCGACCACTCACCCCTGGCGGCGAGCGCCAGTCGCAGGCGCTCGCGGAACGGCTGGCGTGGCTGGCGACCGGCTCGCTGGTCAGCAGCCCCTGCCTGCGGTGTCGCCAGACACTCGGGCCATTGGCGGAACGGTTGGGCACCACCGTGGTGGCCGACCCGCGGTTGGCCGAGGACAGCGGGTTCGTCGGTGCCGTGCAACTGCTGGGCGAACTGCCGCACGGCTCGGTGCTGTGCAGCCACGGCGACGTGATCCCCGAGACGATCCAGGCGCTGCAGCGCCGCGGCTGCCACATCGTGGGCGAACCCGACTGGCGCAAGGCGAGCACGTGGGTGATCCAGCGCGACGACCACGACGCCTTCATCGAGGCAGAGGCCTGGCCACCGCCAGCGTGAGCCTGCGGGCTCAGCCCGGCAGCGAATCGAGCAACTGCTGGATCACCGGCAGCATGTCGCGCGGCGGGTTGGCGTCGAGACACTTCTGACCCTCGGCGCGAGCCACCTGCACATCGGGTTCGGCGAGGAACCGGCCGTTCGCCACGGCGAGCAGGCAGTGCGGGTCGGCGTACAGCGGGTCGATGCCGGCCGCCGAGGTCAGCAGTTCGATGCCCTGGCGCACCTGTGCGTCGTCCTGAGACTGGCGACCGTTCAGCACCACGAGCCACCCGGTGTACGTGCGCGCCTCGGCATTGTCGGGTTCGATGGCGAGCACCTGCTGGTAGGCAGCGAGCGCGCCCGCGGTATCGGTGTTCAGCAGACTTCGACCCTGGGCCAGCAGGGTGGCCACCTCGTCGAGCGGCATGCCACCGGTGACGGTCTGACCCGGCAGTCGCTGGCCTGCGTAGTTGCTCACCAACAGGCCCAGCGCCACGCCCGCGGCCAGCGTCACCACCGGCACCAGCAGACGCCGCCACCACGGGCGCCCGGGTGCAGCGGCCGCAGGGGCTCGACCCTGCTCGATCTCGCGCAGCACCACGGCGGCTCGCGCCACGTAGCCGTCGCGCACCGTCCGGAAGTCGGCCTCGTCGACATCACCTGCGGCGTGTTCGCGTTCGAGGTCGCGGATGCTGCCGAGAAGGAACTCGCGTTCCTCTTCCAGACGAGCGAGGTCCTCAGGGCGCATCGGTGGGCTCCTGCGGCGGTTCGGCGAGTGCTGCCTGCACCAGCGCACGGTCTGCCTCATCGGGTTCCGCCACGACGTTCGCCCTCCAGCGACGGAACGCCACGCCGAGGCCGGTGGCGGCGCACACCAGTGCGACTGCCGGCAGCACCCACACCAGCGAATCGAATCCGGTCGCCTTGGGCAGCAGTTGCGTCTTCGCTCCGAAGTTCTGCACGATGAAGGCGACGATCTCGTCGTCGGTTGCCACACCTGCGGCCACCTGCGCCTTCACCTCGTTGCGGATGGCGGCCGAGGCGGTGTTGGCACTCTCGTAGACCGACTCGCCGTCGCACACGGGGCACGCGATGCGCTTGGTGATCAACTCCACGCGCTCCTCAGGGGTGCGGGCGCCGCCATCGCGAGTGCTGCCGACGGCCAGGAACCCTGCGACCACGAACAGCAGCAACACCCAACCCGGCCAGCGCTTCAGGGCAGCGGCGCGGCTCATGCCGAGCCCCCGGTGGCAGCGAAGATGTCTCGCTGCTGCTGTACCAGCCTCGACAACGTGTCGGCGTCGATGGGGCCGGCCCAGCGCAGCACCACCACGCCCGCCGGGTTCACCACGAAGGTCTCGGGCACCTGCGCCACCGCGAAGTCGACGTTGATGCCGCCCTCGTCGTCGCGGACGATGGGCCAGTCGCCGCCTCGGGCGATGAAGAACTTCTTCACGTTCTCGATCTGGTCCTGGTACTGCAACACGGTGTACAGCTCTGCACCGTCGGCGCCGAACGAGGCCTGCTGCTCGGCGAACCGCACCAGTTCAGGATGCTCGGCACGACACGGTGCGCACGTCGAGTTGAAGAAGTTGAGCACCACCCAACTGCCTTTGCGACGCGCAAGGTCGATGGGCACCTCGTCGAGCGTGGTGCTGCGCATCGTCGGCGCGGCGCGGCCCAGCAGCGGGCTGTCGACGATGCCGAGCTTGTCGGCCTGCTGGCCGTCGCCGCCCGCCAACACCAGGAAGAACGCGGCGAACACCACGGCGACCGCCAGCACCACGAACGGTGCCACCCTTCGGCGCGACGGGCCCGGTGCGGTGGGCTCGGTCACGGTCGGGACTCCGGCTGCGGAGCCCCGGAACGCTCGACCGCGACATCGCCCCGATCCATTGCGGCGGCGGTGGCCATTCCCTCCCCGGCCACGGGCACTGGGGCGGAGACCGGGTCGGTGGGCCGGCGGCGATGCTTGCCGGGGAACGCCGCCAGCACCGTGCCCACCCCGCACAACAGGCCACCGACCCAGAGCCACAGGATCATCGGCTTGATGAAGATCTTCAGTTTGGCCACGCCGGTGCTGGGCTTCGAGCCGTTGCCGAGCGTCAGGTAGATGTCCTTCGTCAGCCCGGTGCGCACGCTGGGCGTGGCGATGTCCTGGCCCTGCGCCGTGAACTTGCTGATGCTCGGCGCATAGGCCTGGCCGCCGTCGATGGCAACCAGCGCCTCGATGCCCACCGTGGTCGCCGTCTCGAAATCGACGACATCGTCGAGGGTGAAGGTGTGCCCTGCGAACTCGATCGTCTCACCCTTCTGCAGGGTGAACTCGCCGGCCCGCGTGTAGCTGTTCGAGGCCGCGAGGCCGACGGCGATGAGGATGACGCCGAGGTGCACGATCATGCCGCCGTTCGCCCGGCCCAGCAGGCCGCGCCAGCCCTGACGACGCGTCGCCAGCACGAGTTGGCGCAGCGCCGCACCGCCGGCGAAGCCAGCGAAAGCGAACGCCAGCAGCGAGGTGAACCCCGTCGCGCCGACCAGCACCGAGAGCACCAGCGTTCCCGCCCCGCACCACGCCGGCCAGAACAGTCGGTCGCGCAGCAGTTCGCGGCTCGCCGTGCGCCACGGCAGCACCGGCGCGACCGCCATCAGGAACAGCAGCACCAAGCCCACCGGCTGCGACAGCGTGTCGAAGAACGGGGCACCCACGGCGATGCGCCGGTTGTCCTTGGCCTCCACGATCAGCGGGAACACCGTGCCCAGCAACACCACGAACGCGAAGAGCGTGAACACCACGTTGTTGGCGAGGAACGCACCCTCGCGCGACAGCGGTGAGTCGATGGCCCCCGGCGACCGCAGACGGTCGCCACGCCATGCGATGAGGCCCAGCGACACCGCGACGATCACGCCGAAGGCCCCCAGCAGATAGGGGCCGATGGTGCCGTCGCTGAAGGCGTGCACGCTCTCGATGACACCGCTGCGGGTGAGGAACGTGCCGAGGATGGTGAACGAGAACGTGGCCACCAGCAGACTGAGGTTCCACACGCGCAACATGCCACGGCGTTCCTGCACCAGCACGGAGTGGATGTAGGCCGTGCCCGTGAGCCACGGCAGGAAGCTGGCGTTCTCGACGGGGTCCCACGCCCACACGCCACCCCAGCCGAGCACCTCGTAGGCCCACCAACTGCCGAGCACGATGCCGAGCGTGAGGAAGCCCCACGCGTAGAGCGCCCAGCGGCGGGTCTCGAGCAACCACCCCTCGCCCACTCGCCCGGTGGCGAGTGCACCGATCGCGAACGCGAAGGGCACCGTGAAGCCCACGTAGCCGAGGTAGAGGATCGGTGGGTGGAACAGCACCAGCACGTGGTTCTGCAGCAACGGATTCGGTCCCGGCCCGTCGGTGACTCCCTCGGCGCCCGCGAGGAACGGATTCGCCGGGCCGAGCGTGAGCAGGAAGAAGAACAGCGAGACGACGAACATCGTCGCCAGCGCGACGGCGACCAGACGGTCGTCGAGCCGGGTGCGGTAGCGCACCGCGATCACGGCCGTGAACACCGCGAGCACCATCAGCCACAGCAGGATCGAACCCTCGAGCGCGCTCCAGACGGCGGTCATGTTGTAGAGCGTCGGCGTGCTCCGCGAACCGACCTTCTGGATGTAGGCCAGCGAGAAGTCGCGCGTCACCATCGCCCACTCCATCGCCAGGAACGCCCCCACCGCCGCGGCCGCGGAGAGCACCGCGAACCTCACCGAGAGACGAAGCACCCGCGCGTCGCCCTGGCGCGTGCCGCTGACCGCCGCCACCAGCCCGAACAGGGCGCAGATCGTCCCGGCGAGCAGCAGGCTGCGCCCCACCGGCCCTCCGGCGGCCACGGCGAGCACCGTGA
>JBJTXX010000456.1:0-2734 GCA_046082485.1 Actinomycetota bacterium | reverse complement strand
CTGTTCGGCTCGATCGGCCGAGGCGAAACGGACGAACTGGTGCCCATCGACGTGCCCAACCCCGGGCCCATCACGCCGGGTGCCAGCTGGACCGAGACGGTCTATGCCGAACTGCCGGCACCATCGATCGGCACGTTCAGGTTCCGGATGACGGCGGCGGGCGCGGGTGCCTCCGTCGATGCCTCGGTCGCCCAACGTCACTCGACGCCACTGCTGCTCGGCGTGCTGGCGTTCCTGGTGTTCGACGTGCTGGTGATCGTGGTGCGCAGGCTCGACCGCCGGCGTCGTCGCCAGCGTCAGCCGGTTGCGACCCCGTCGACCACCACGGCCTGACCGGCGAACACGGTGTGCCGCACGCGGCCGGTCATCGTGCGACCGGCGTAGGGCGTGTTGCGGCTCTTGCTCGCCAACTCGCCCGGCACCACCGTCCACTGCTCGGTGGGGTGCCACACCGCCAGGTTGGCGGGCTCGCCTGCCGCCACGGGGCGGCCGTGGCGGTCGGCCACGCCGGCGATGCGCGCAGGGTTCCAACTCAGCAACTCCACCACCCGTGCCAGCGGAAGGCCCAGTTCGCCGACGGCAAGCGACAGCGCGGTCTGCAGTCCCAGCATGCCCGGCGGAGCCTGGTCGAGCGGCTGTTCCTTGGTGTGCGGTGCGTGAGGCGCGTGGTCGGTGGCGATGGCATCGATGGTGCCGTCGGCCAGGCCGACCTTGATGGCGGCGATGTCGGCAGCGGTGCGCAGCGGCGGGTTCACCTTGTAAAGCGCGTCGTAGGTCGCCAGCAGTTCGTCGATGAGGGTGAAGTGGTGCGGCGCTGCCTCCGCCGTGACGGGCAGTCCCTCGGCCTTGGCCCGGCGCACCAGGTCGACGCTGCGTTCGGTGCTGAGGTGCAGGAAGTGCATCGGCACGCCGGTCAGCCGAACCAACTCGATGTCGCGGAACAGCATCAGTTCCTCGGCCAGCGCCGGCCACCCGGGCAGGCCCAGCCGGCTGCAGCACGAACCCTCGTGCATCACCGCGCCCTTGGTCAGTGACGCCACCTCGCAGTGCTGCGCCAGCACGATGCCCAGTGGGCCGGCGTACTCGAGCGCCCGCCGCATCAGTTGCGCGTCCTGCACGCCGTTGCCGTCGTCGGTGAACAGGTGCACGCCCGCGGCGCTCAGTTCGCCGTAGGGGGCGAGTTGCTCGCCCAGTCGCCCGATGGTGATGCAACCCGAGGGCAGCACTTCGCACAGTCCGGCGCGGCGGCCCTGTGCTCGCACGAACTCCACCACGGCCACGCTGTCCTGCGCGGGGTCGGTGTTCGGCATTGCCACCACGGCGGTGAACCCGCCGAGGGCGGCGGCACGGCTGCCGGTCTCGATGGTCTCGGCTTCCTCCTTGCCCGGCTCGCGCAGGTGCGTGTGCAGGTCGACGAAGCCGCTCGAGACGATGCAGTCGGTCGCATCGAGCACGGTGTCGCCCTCCAGCGCGGTGCCGACCTCGACGATGCGGCCGTCGTGCACGGCGACGTCGGAGCGGCGCTCGCCCTGCTGGTCGAGGACGGTGCCGCCGGTGATGACGAGGCGGGTCATTGAGGGTCTCCCATCGATGCGGCGCTGCCCGAACCGAGCAGCGTGAAGAGCACGGCCATTCGCACGGCGACCCCGTTGGCCACCTGTTGGAGGATGACCGACCTGGGCAGTTCCGCCGGGTCGATCACCATCTCGACGCCCCGGTTCATGGGCCCGGGGTGCATGACGAGCGCGTGCGGGGCCAGACGCGCGGCTCGCCGGGCATCGAGGCCGTACATGGCCGAGTACTCCTCGAGGCTGGGCAGCAGGCCCTGGTCCATGCGCTCGCGTTGCACGCGCAGCAGGTACAGCACGTCGAGATCGGGCAGCAGCGAGTCGAGGTCGTGGCTCACCTGCACCGGCCAGCCCTCCAGCGAGGGCGGCAGCAGGGTGGGGGGTGCCACGAGAGTGACCTTTGCACCCAGCATCGCGAAGGCCTGCACGTCGCTGCGCGCCACCCGGCTGTGCTTGATGTCGCCGACGATCGCGATGTGCAGGCCGTCGAACCCGTCGCGGCGGCCCAGTTCGGTGCGGATGGTGTAGCTGTCGAGCAGTGCCTGGGTGGGGTGCTGGTGCCACCCGTCGCCGGCGTTCACGATGCTGGCGTCGGTCCAGCGGGTGATCATCTGCGGGGCGCCCGACGACTTGTGCCGGACCACGAAGGCGTCCACGCCCATCGCGCTGATGGTCTCGATGGTGTCGCGCAGGCTCTCGCCCTTGTTCACGCTGCTGCTCGAGACCGCGAAGTTCATGGTGTCGGCGCTCAGCCGCTTGGCCGCCGTGTCGAAACTGGTGCGGGTGCGAGTGGAGTCCTCGAAGAACAGGCTCACCACGTTCTTGCCGCGCAGGGCCGGCACCTTCGGCATGGGGCGGCCGCTCACCTCCACCATGTGGTCGGTCAGTTCCAGCAGGCGATGGATGTCGTCGGCCGACAGGTCCTCGATCGAGAGCAGGTGCTTCACCGGATCACCACCCCTTCGGCCGTGGCCTGCACGTTCTCGTCGCGGGCCGTCGGCAGGTTCTTGCCGACGAAGTCGGGGCGGATGGGCAGTTCGCGGTGGCCGCGGTCGACCACCACGGCCAACTGCACCGCCCGCGGGCGGCCGTACTCGTTCAGGGCCTCGAGCGCGGCGCGCACCGTGCGGCCGGTGAAGAGCACGTCGTCGCACAGCACCACGGTG
>JBJTXX010000455.1:0-1123 GCA_046082485.1 Actinomycetota bacterium | reverse complement strand
GCCGCGAACCCTGCCGACAGCGTTGCACAGGCCGAACTCGACGCCCTGGGTCGGCGCTACAGCGCGGCCTTCGAGCAGCAGTCGCAGCTCAACGAGGACCAAGCACTGGTGGTGCTGACCACGCTCGAGTCGGCCCAGCCGGTGAAGGTCACTTCTTCAGCCGGTCGGGGCCTGTCGGCGCCACGCTCGCGGTTGTCGCGTGGCGTGCTGGGCGGCCTGCTCGGTGGTCTGATCGGCGTGGGCGTGGCGATGTTGCTGGCACGTGCCGACCGCCGCATCCGCACCCGCGCGCAGGCCGAGCAGATCTTCGGCCTGCGCGCCAATGTCACCATCCCCACCGCCCCCGCCGACCAGGCCCGTGGCATCGTCGTGGCCCCCACACGCCACGACGGCCTCTCGGACTCGTACCGCACGCTGCGCAGCGTGCTCGGCTTCGTGGAGGGCGGTGCAGCAAAGGACGAAGGCCGGGCGCCGATCATCCTCGTCGTGTCGGCAAGCCCCGGCGACGGCAAGACGTCGGTCACTGCGAACCTTGCAGCCGCCTTCGTCGAGACCGGTTCGCGCACCATCGCCGTGAACACCGACTTCCGGCGCCCCACGCTGAGCACCCGCATCCTCGGCCAGAAGCCGCAGCCGATGGGTTTCACCGCTGCCGAGTTGGGTTCGCTGCCGCCGAGGTTCCTGCTGAACCGCACGCCGGTGCCCGGCTTGGCACTCATGGACCTCGCCGGTGTGCCGGGCGGCACCCATGGCGGTCTGGCACGCACCACGGCGCAGTTCCTGCCGCGTCTCGCGAAACTGGCCGACGCAATCGTCGTCGACTCCTCGCCCATCGGCGCCACCGCCGAGGTGCTGGAACTGGTGCCGATGGCCGACGTGATCGTGGTGGTCAGCCGCCTCGGCAACACCAGCATCCACACCGCCGAGCGCACCATCGAGATCCTGCGTTCGCTGACCAACGCGGAGATGCTGCTGGCCGTCGTGGGCGATGCCTCCGAGAAGGGCAGCTATTACTACTACTACTACGAGTACGGCGGATACGGCAGCGACTACAACCGCACGAGCCGCACCCCGAAGTACAAGAAGAGGGCGCAGCGGTTCGGCTCGAAGTCGTCCGACGCTG
>JBJTXX010000454.1:0-3144 GCA_046082485.1 Actinomycetota bacterium | reverse complement strand
CGCGCGACATCGCCTTCATGTTGTCGATCACGTGCTCGGGCGCCTGCACCCACACGTGACCGTCGGGGTCGAAGCCCGGACGGCCGGCGCGACCGGCCAGCTGCCGGAACTCGCGCACGGTGTACGCCCGCACACGATTGCCGTCGAACTTCGTGAGCGCCGTCATCAGCACCGTGCGGATGGGGATGTTCACGCCCACGCCCAGCGTGTCGGTGCCGCAGATCACCGGCAGCAGCCCGGCACCCGCGAGGCGTTCGACCAGTCGCCGGTGCCGGGGCAGCATTCCTGCGTGGTGCACCCCGATGCCGTTGCGCAGCAGGCGGTCGAGCGTCTCGCCGAAGCCGCGGGTGGTGCGCTCGCCGCGCAGCGCTTCGGTGATGGCCTCCCGCTGTGCGCGTGTGGCGATGGCCAGGCTCACCAGGCTCTGGGCGCGACGATGGCCGCCGCCTGCGTGGCGTGCACGATGTAGACCGGGGCAACGCCCTCGCGCACGGCATCGAGCACGCTCTCGTTGAGGTGGGTGGTGCGCCACTGGTGGTGCAGGGGAGTCGGCCGTTGCACCGAGGTGACACTCGTGACCGGTCGGCCCGAGCGTGCGCGCAGGTCGTCGGTGATGGCCGACATGTCGCCCAGCGTCGCCGATGCCAGCAGCATTTGGCAGCCCGTCATCTCCAGCAGAGGAACCTGCCAGGCCCAGCCGCGGTCACGCTCGGCGTAGTAGTGGAACTCGTCGAGGCAGGCGAACGCGTACTCGCTGGCCGCGCCGGTGCCCAACGCATGGATGGCCAGCACCTCGGCCGTGCACACCAGCACCGGTGCATCGGCGTTGATCGCCGCGTCGCCGGTTGCCAGGCCCACCTGCTCCGCGCCCAACAGGTCCACCAGATCGAAGAACTTCTCGGCGACCAACGCCTTGATCGGCGCGGTCCACACGGCGCGGCGGCCGGCGTTCAGGGCGAGGGCGATGCCCGCCATCGCCACCAGGCTCTTGCCCGAGCCGGTCGGCGTGGCCAGCACCACGTGCTCGCCGGTGGCCAGGGCCAGCACCGCTTCCTCCTGGTGCGGGTACAGCGGTCGACCGGTGGCCTGCGCCCATCTGCCGAACGCATCCACCACTTCCACCGGGTCGGCCCCGACGGGAGGCAGCAGGTCGCGCAGCGAGGCCATGACTGCCAGTCTCGCCCGTTCCGCCGATGCTCGGCGCGATCAGTGTGTGGCGGTGGCCTACTCTCCCCGCGGGGAAAGAGGGGGTAGTCATGAAGCGTCCCGTGTTGGTGACCATCATCGGCATCATCGGAATCATCGGCGGTGTGGGCCAGACGTTGTTCGGGGCCCTGCTGCTGGGCCTGCGCAACGACCAGACATTCCTGGCCGACGCGAAGATCGAGAGCGGCACGGCCACGGTCATCGCCATCGTCTGCATGGTGGTGGGTGTGCTGTCGGTGGTGTTCTCGCTGGGTCTGCTGAAGGGCAGTCGAGTCGCCCGCGGCCTGCTGGCGTTCAGCCAGGCCGGCCAGATCGGCGTCAGCATCTACGCGCTGGCCACCCTCGACGCCTCGCGTCGGCCCGCTGCGATCGGCACCATCGTCACCGGCCTCATCGTGCTCTACTTCCTGTTCGGCACCGACAAGGCCAAGGCCTTCTTCGCCGACACCGCCACGCGAACCTGAGTTCCTCGGGACAGGCCCGTCCGGGTGGTTGACTGGCCGCCATGGGTGAGGAGTTCGAGGGTAGGGACTTGTCCGAGTCGGTGTTCTGGGGTGTGAACCTGCAGCGCACCATGTTCCGCGACGCCGACCTGTCGGGTTCGACGTTCCTCCACACGCTGTGGTCGGGCGTGTCGATCGACGGGGTGATCGACCGGTTGGTGGTGAACGGGGTCGATGTCACCGACTTCGTGAACGCGAACGACCGCTGGTACCCGCTGCGCACCCAACTCGAGCCGGCCACTGCCGATGAGTTGCGGTCGGCGTGGGCAACCCTGCAGCAGCGCTGGTCGGATCTGCTGACCAGAGCGCAGGCGCTGGGCGCCTCGGCCGCGCTGCAGTCGGTGAACGGCGAATGGTGCCTGCGCGACACGCTGCGGCACCTGCTGTTCGCGATGGACAAGTGGTTCGTGGGGCCGGTGCTGGGTGAGCGCCGTTTCATGTCGTTCGGACTGCCGAACACCGGCTCGCAGGGCAGGGACTGGCCGGGGCTCGACCCCGCCGCCGACCCCGACTTCGACACCGTGCTCGCTCAGCGAGCCCGGCACCTCGAACGCTTCGGCGCGTTCATCGAGTCGCTCGACTTCGCCACCCTGCCCGAGACCGTCGAGGTCGACGAGAACGGGCAGGTACCCGGCGTGATGTGCTTCCACGTGGTGCTCGAGGAGGAGTTCGAGCACCTCCGCTACGCCACCCGCGACCTCGCCACCCTCACCACCCCGTCCTGAGGAACTCAAGTTCGCGCAGGACGGTGCTGAGGAACTTAAGTTCGCGCGACGAGGCCCTGCCCTCTCGCTCTGAAAGTGGTTCCGATGAACAGCCAAACCCCCGCCGCCGCCCGCCGCCTGCACGACCTGATCGGTGACGAACCGTCGACCGGTCCGCTGGCGGGACTGCTGGTCGCCGACCTGTCGCGGGTGCTCGCCGGCCCCTACTGCTCGATGCTGCTGGCCGACATGGGTGCAACGGTGGTGAAGGTCGAGAGCCCCGACGGCGACGAGACCCGCACGTGGATGCCGCCGGAGAAGGACGGCGTGTCGACCTACTTCCTCTCGATCAACCGCAACAAACGGTCCGTGGTGCTGGACTTCAAGGACCCCGCCGATCTCGAGTTGGCACTCGAACTTGTCCGCCGGGCCGATGTCGTGCTGCAGAACTTCAAGCACGGCACCCTCGCCCGATTCGGTCTCGACTACGACAGCGCCCGAGCCGTGAACCCCGGCGTCGTCTACCTCTCGATCACCGGCTTCGGCACCGAGGGCGGTGCCGCCATCCCCGGCTACGACCTGGTGGTGCAGGCCGTGTCGGGTCTGATGAGCCTGACCGGCGAGCCTGATGGCCCTGCGCTGCGGGCCGGTATCCCGGTGTTCGACGTGATCACCGGACTGCACGGCACCGTCGGGGTGCTGGCCGCGCTGCAGCACCGCGCCGCCACCGG
>JBJTXX010000453.1:0-6411 GCA_046082485.1 Actinomycetota bacterium | reverse complement strand
GCCCTCGAGGGTGCCGGTCACCATGGCCAGGCCCACTGCGCCGCCGAGGGTGTGGCCGTACGAGGCTGCGCGCACGTAGCCGGCCTCCCGGCCGTCGCGCCGCAGCACTTCGGCGTGGTACATCAACGGCTCGGGGTCGTTGCACACCACCGACACCAGTCGGGCGGCAGGCGTGGTGCCGCGGCGCGGCAGCAGTGCTTCCCGCCCGACGAAGCCCCCCGGCTTGTCCCACGCGATTGCGAACCCGAACCCCGCCATCAGGGGGTCGTCGGTGTTGTCGATGTCGTGCCCGTAATCGCGGTAACCCTTCTCCATCCGCAGGCTGGCCAGGGCCTTCAGGCCCGCGTGGCGAAGGTCGAATGCGCTGCCGGCCTGCACGATGCGCTCGTACACGTGCGCGGCCTGCTCGGTGGGCACGTAGAGCTCGTAGCCCAACTCGCCGAGATAGGTGATGCGCACGCACAGCACCCGTGCGAAACCGATGTCGATGGTGCGAGCGGTGCGGAAGGGGAATGCCTCGTTCGAGAGGTCGGCCGTGGTGATCGACTGCAACAGCGCCCGCGACCTCGGGCCTTGCACGTTCAACTGTGCGTGGGCGCCGGTCACGTCGGTGACGAATGCATGTGCGGCGCCGATGTGCTGCTGCAGGTGGGCGTGCACCCGTCGGTGGGCGGTGTCGGTGGCCACGACCAGGAAGTCGTCGTCGGCGAGCTTCGTCACGGTGAGGTCCGCGGCAAGTCGGCCGTCGGTCTGCAGCCACTGCGTGTAGGTGATGGTGCCGGCGCTGCAGTTCACGGCGTTGGCCGACACGTGGTCGAGCACCGCGCCGGCGTCGCGGCCCTGCACCCGGTACTTCGACATGAAGCTCATGTCCATCACAATCACGCCCTCGCGGCAGGCGCGGTGTTCCTGCGCCCAGTGGTCCCAGAACGCGGGCCGGCCCCACGTGAGCGGGCCGGCATCGGGTGTGCTTCCCGGGCCGGCATACCAGTCGGCGCCCTCCCACCCGCTGACGTCCTTGAAGTACGCGCCCTGCTGCACGAGTTGGGAGTGGATCGGTGAACGCTTGGCGTCACGCGCCGTCTTCATCGTCTTGTTCGGGTAGTGGCACTGGTACACCATGCCCAGCGACTCGACGGTGCGGGTGCGGCGGTACTCGGGGTTCGCCTGGTAGGGGTGCAGGCGGGCGGGGTCCATGCCCGTCACGTCCATGTCGGGGCTGCCGTTCACGATCCAGTGCGCCACCAGCCTGCCGAGGCCGCCGCCGGTGAGGATGCCGATGCTGTTCAGGCCTGCCGCCACGAAGTAGTTGCGCACCTCGGGTGCCTCGCCGATGATCGGCCGCAGGTCGGGGGTGAAGCTCTCCGGCCCGCAGAAGAACGTGCGGATCCCGGTGTCGATGCTCCGGGGAACCCTGCTCATGGCCGCTTCCACGTACGGGCCCATGCGATCCCAGTCGGGTTGGATGGTGGTGAACGACGAGTCGTGGGGGATGCCCTCCACCTTCCACGGTGCGCACACCGACTCGAAGAGGCCGATCATCAGCCCGCCCACTTCCTCGCGGTAGTAGCCGTAGTTGCCCGGGTCCTCGATGACGGGCCACGAGGGGTCGAGACCCTCCATCTCATCGGTGATGAGGTAGTAGTGCTCGGCCGCCTGCAGCGGGATGCTCACACCGCTCATCGCGCCGAGTTGGCGTGCCCACATGCCGGCGGCGTTCACGACGTGCTCGCACTCGATGGTGCCGTGGTCGGTGACGACGGCCTTCACGGCGCCGTCGCGCACCACTACGTCGGTGACCGTGACTCCCTGCGCGATGGTGACGCCCTGCTGGCGGGCGCCCTTGGCCATGCTCATCGTCACGTCGACGGGGTTCACCCGGCCGTCGCCTGCCACGTAGAAACCGGCGAGCAGGTCGTCGGTGCGGGCCAGCGGGAACATGTCGGCCACCTCGCTGGGCGACAGTTCCTGCACGTCGACACCGCAGTGCCGGTTGAAGGCGGAGACCCGCCGGTACTCCTCGAGTCGGCCCTCGTCGGCGGCGAGTTCGATGAAACCCACCGGCTTGAACCCGGTGGCGAGACCGGTCTCGGCCTCGAGCCGGGTGTAGAGGTCGCGGGTGTACTTGCGCAGTTCGGTGCTGGTCTCACTGGTGCTGCCGAAGGTCACCATCAGGCCGGCCGCATGCCACGTGGTGCCCGAGGTCAGTTGATCGCGCTCGAGCAGCACCGTGTCCCGCCAACCCATGTGACCGAGGTGGTAGGCGATCGACGTTCCGATGACCCCGCCGCCGATCACGACCACGCGGGCGCGAGAGGGCAGGGAAGTGGACTGGCTCATGGATCCTCCGAAGGCATCGGTCACCCATTGAACCATGTACGTTCCGGTCGTGACCGATGAGGAACTGCTTGCCGCTGCCTGCCCCGTGATCGGGAAGTTGGGCTTGTCCTTCTACTTCGTGCCCGAGACCGTTGCGGTCGGCGAGGCCAACGGGCTCGACCGCTCGAAGTTCTACTTCCTCGGCCGCGGTGGGGTGCTGGGCGACGTGGATGCGGCCGTGGTCTCGGCAGCCTGGGGCTACTTCAACCCGGCAACGGTGCAGCGCGTCTGGGACGCAGCCCGTCAGGTGATGGCGCCCCGCGCCGGCGCGGCTTTGTTCCACGAGTGCGCCGCCGACCTCGGCCGTCGGCGTCTGGGCGACGTGGAGGGCCTCGACGAGTTCAACGCCTCGGCCGAGGCAGTCATCGCCGCGGGTGCAGCCCATGCCGACTCGATGCCGCTGTTCGCCGGAATCGCCGCGGAGCCCCGTGTTGCCGACGCTGCGGGTCTGGCGATGCAGACCATCGTGGTGCTGCGCGAGTTCCGCGGCAGCGCCCACCTGCTGGCGCTGCGGGCCGTGGGCCTGCCGTCGAAGGTCGCCCACTTCGTGGCCCGCCCGGGCGACGGCCGCATGTTCGGTTGGTCCGACGACGACACCCCGCAGGTCGACGATTCGCACCGCGCCCTGCACGCCGAGGCAGAGGCCCTGACCGACCGCATCGTGTGCCCGGCCTTCGCCGTGCTCGACCAGCAGCAGCGCGAACAGTTCGTGAGCACGCTTGGGCACATCGCCGCCGCGCTCGCCTAGCGTTCGGGCATGAAAGAGCTCATCTACCACCGTCTCTTCCTGCCCGCCATCGGCCGCAACGCCGACCGGATCTGCACCGTCAACGCTGCGTCCGGAGCCACGAACACCTATGCCCAGCACTTCGACAGGGTGGGCCGTCTGATCGGCGGCCTGCGCTCTCTCGGCGTGGGCCGTGGCGACCGCTTCGCCATCATGACCCTGAACTCGCCCGAGTACCTCGAGATGTACCACGCCTCGTTCCTCGGCGGCGGGGTGGTGAACCCGCTGAACCTGCGTTTCGCCCCGAAGGAACTGGCCTACGTGCTGCGCGACTCGGGCACCAAGGTGTGCTTCGTCGATGGCTTCTTCGCCCCGCTGATCGACAGAGTGAAGGAGGAAGCCGGGCTCGAGCACGTGGTGCTCGTGGGCGCGGGCGACGTGCCGCACACGGTGAAGTACGAGGAACTGCTGGCCGCCAGCCCCCACGTGATCCCCGACGAGGGTGAGGAGACCGACCCGGTCGTGCTGATGTACACCGGCGGCACCACCGGCCTGCCCAAGGGCGTGCTGCTGGACCAACGGGCCGAGATGCTGAACGCCTACCACGTGCTGATGCGGTTGCCGATGAGCGCTGACACCGTGAATCTGCTGCAGACCCCGATGTTCCACGCCGCATCGATGTTCAGCGTGCTCGGTGGCCCGGCGCTGGGGGCCCAGTCGGTGATCGTGCCCATGTTCGACCCGGTTGCGGTGATGAACGCGGTCGAGAAGTACCAGCCCTCGATCACGGTGATGGTGCCCACCATGATCGGCCTCACCATGGGCCACCCCGACTTCCGGCCGTCGGGTCTGGCCAGTTTCACCGATCTCGTGTACGGCGCCTCGCCGATGCCACAGGCGCTGCTCGAGAAGGTGCTGGCGCTCTACCCCGACATGCGCATCTGGCAGGGATACGGCATGACCGAGAGCAGCAGCGTGGTGTGCCTGCTCGGCCCCGACGAGCACCGCAAGGGCGGCAAGTACCTGCGAGCCGCCGGTTCGCCGTTCCTCGGCGTGGTGCTGAGCATCCAGGACGAGGACGGCAACGAGCTGCCGACCGGTGAGCCGGGCGAGGTGTGCGTGCGGGCGGGCAACTTCATGATCGAGTACTGGAACAAGCCCGAGGCGACCGCCGAGGCCTTCCGCGGTGGCTGGTACCACACTGGCGATGCCGGCTACCTCGACGCGGACGGTTACCTCTACCTCGTGGACCGCGTGAAGGACATGATCGTCACCGGTGGCGAGAACGTGTACTCCACCGAGGTCGAGAACGCGATCGCCAGCCACCCTGCGGTGGCGCAGGTGGCGGTGATCGGCATCCCCAGCGAGAAGTGGGGCGAGGCAGTGCACGCGATCGTGGTGCCCAAGCCGGGCGCCGAGGTCACCGAGCAGGAGATCATCGAACACGCCCGCGAATGGATCGCCGGGTACAAGGTGCCCAAGAGCGTCGAGTTCCGGGCCGAGCCGCTGCCGCTGTCGGGTGCCATGAAGGTGCTGAAGAAGGACCTGCGCGAGCCCTACTGGGTGGGTCACGACCGCAAGGTGAACTGAGCCGGTGACGGATCGTCTCGTCGCCGCGGACGACCGCACCGGTTCGTTCGAGGTTGCCGCGTGGATGGCCGATGCGGCCGGGCCGGTGACGGTGTGGGTGGGCGAGGCCGGCGGTGACGGCGTGGTCGACCTGGGCACGCGCAACGAGTCTGCCGAGGTGGCGGTCGCACGGGTGCGTGCATTGCCGAAGGCCGACTGGCGGGGGCACAAGACCGACTCGCTGCTGCGCGGCAACTGGGCGGCGGAGGTTCGTGCCCTGGATGCCCGGGTGCTGCTGGTGCCGGCGTGGCCGGAGATGGGCCGCGTCTGCATCGGAGGGGTCGTCCACGCGGCCGGCGAACGGGTGGGCGCCATCCGCGACCGACTGCCGGAGGCCGGACTGCTGGCAGACCTCGATGCGGTGCGGCGATGGCTGGAGGCCGGTGAGGGGGTCGGGGTGGCCGACACGACGACCTCCGAACAGATGCACCTGGTCGCGGCGTTGCTGTCGTCGGTCGACGACGTCGTGGTGGCCGGGCCTGCCGGACCGATCGGGGCGGCCCACCGGGCTCGCTTCGGCGGCCGTGCCGCAGCCGTGTGCCCAGCGCCTGTCGGCCCGGTGGTGGTGGTGAACGGCAGCGCCTCGCCCGTTGCACACGAGCAGGTGCGACGGCTGCGGGCGGGACGGCCCGACATCGAGGTGCTGTCGGTGCCCGAGGGTGTCGACGGCCTTCGCCCGGAGGTTGCACAGGCGGTTGCGGCAGAGGCAGTGGCATCCGCCGCCCGGGCCTCGACGATCGTAGTGATCGGCGGTGACACAGCCGCCGCGTTGCTGGGCGAGGCGCCACGCCGTGTGGGCGGCTTCGCTGCCCCCGGCATGCCATGGAGCCTCGAGGTCAGCGGGGGCGGCCCACTGGTGATCACCAAGGCCGGGGCGTTCGGCGGCCCCGATGCGCTGCTCGCGCTGCGACTACCGTGACCCCGGTGAGCACTCCGCTGGCGATCACGATGGGCGACCCCTCGGGAGTCGGCCCGGAGATCGTGCTGCGGCGCTGGGTGCAGGGCGACCTCGGTGACGACGTGGTGGTCTACGGCGACGCCGCCATCGCGCGCCGCGGCGCCGAACTGCTGGGCCTGCGAGTCGACTGGAGCACGTTCCAGATGGTGGACCTCGCCCTGCTCGACGAGCACGACCACCGTCCGGGGGAACTCGATGCACGCAGCGGTGCAGCGGCCCGTGCCTACG
This sequence comes from Actinomycetota bacterium, assembly GCA_046082485.1. Taxonomy (GTDB): domain Bacteria; phylum Actinomycetota; class Acidimicrobiia; order Acidimicrobiales; family Ilumatobacteraceae; genus UBA668. The sequence continues at coordinate 490 of JBJTXX010000453.1, read as the reverse complement.
TCGAACGCGCCACGCTCGACGCGCTTGCTGGCCGTGTCGCCGGCATCGTCACGATGCCGATGAACAAGGAGGCCACGCAGCTCACGCACCCCGGTTTCGTCGGCCACACGGAGTTCATCGCCGAACTCTGCGGAGCGCAGAAGGTGACGATGATGCTGGCCGCCGACACCCCGTCGGGCACGCTGGCCGTGACCCACGTGAGCACCCACTGCTCGCTCGCCGAGGCAATCGGCCGGGTCACCACGGGCCGCGTGCTCGACGTGGTTCGACTGACCCATGACGCACTGCGCCGGTTCGCGCCGTCGCCCCGTATCGCGGTGTGCGGCCTGAACCCGCACGCGGGGGAGCACGGGTTGTTCGGTCACGAGGATGCAGCGCACATCGCGCCGGCCATCGAGGCGGCGCGAGCGGAGGGCATCGACTGCACCGGACCCCACCCTGCCGACACCGTGTTCTTCCAGGCGGTTCATCGCGGCCGCCACGACGCCAT
>JBJTXX010000452.1:0-8436 GCA_046082485.1 Actinomycetota bacterium | reverse complement strand
AACGGGGCGGTCACGACCTCGCCGTTGCGCATGAACTGCAGGAAGGTGCGGTATGTGCCCGGCTGCGGCAGTGCGTTGCCGAACATGAACATGCCGTCCATCTCCATCGTCGGGTGCAGGTGCACGTACGACAGGTCGCCCTCGCGGATGGCGATGAGGTGGGCCGCCATGCCGAGATATGGCTGCAGGCCGGTGGCCGGGCCGCCGTCCTCCGCGGTCACGTAGAAATCGAGGCCGTCGCGCACCAGACGCACGCCGGCGACGGTGACGTCGTCGTCGGCCGCGGGAAGTGCCTGCGCCTCCACCGCCACCTCGTCGTCGAGGTTCGCGCTCACCACGACGGGATTCCCGTCGGGTGCACCGTCGAACACGATGTGCCAGGCACCCGGTTCCTCGAGCGTGACCACCCACGAGCCGTCGTCGCGGATCTCGGGGTGGATGTGCTGGAAGCCCGACAGGTCAGGTCGCACCAGCACCACGTGCAGGCGCGCCCCGTGCGTTTCGGGCAGGTCGGTGACGCGCATGCCGTCGGTCATCTCGAGATGGAAGGTGGCGACCCTGGTGGTGCCGTTCACCTCCACGCTGTCGGTGACGACGCGGTAGCCGTTGTTCTCGAAACCGGGCGCCACGAGGCTGGACGGCCCGTGGCTGTGGTTGTGACCGGCATGGTTGTGGCCCGGCAGCTTCTCGCCCACCGCGTACGCCGTGCCGAAGGTGCCGAGCAGCACGAGAAGAAAGGCCCCGAGGCGCGCCCAGACCGACATGTCAGCTCGCGACGTCGAACCCGGCCTCGCCGATCGCGGCCACAATGGCCTCGCGATCGAGCGACGTGCCGTCGACGGTGACGATCTTCGTGGCAAGGTCGACGACGACGCTCGCGACGCCGGTGAGGCCGCCGACCTCGCTCTTCACCGCCGACTCGCAGTGACCACAGGTCATGCCGGGCACGTGGAAGTTGAGTTCGCTCATCAGGGGGTTCCTTTCGTTGGTGTGGTCGTTGGAAGGTGGGTGTTGGTTCCCGGGTTCAGGAACGCAGCAGGCGCCCGACGGCCTTGGTGGCCTCGTGCACCAGTTCGTCGGTTCGGTGCCCGTTGGTGGCGGCGCCGGCCACACAGTGCTGCAGGTGGTCGTCGAGCAGTTGCAGCCCCACGCCCTGCAGGGCCTTGGTGACGGCAGCCACCTGGGTGAGCACGTCGATGCAGTACGTGTCGTCCTGCACCAGTCGCTGCAGGCCGCGCACCTGGCCCTCGATGCGGCGCAGGCGCGCCAGCAACTGTGCCTTGTCGGAGTCGCCGTGCGTGTCGGTGGCCGCGTAGCCGGGGATCATGGGCATACTCTATACCCCTAGGGGGTATGTTCGACAACGTCGACGAACTGGAATGGGCCCAGCGACCCAGCGAGTCTCAACGTTCCGTGAAGTTCGGCTTCCGCTTCTCGAGGAAGGCGGCGATGCCCTCCTGCGCGTCGGCCGTGAGCGCGCTGCGCGACATCAGGTCGACGGCGTACTCGTACGCGTGCGCCTGGTCGAGGCCCACCTGGGCGTAGAAGCCCTGCTTGCCGAGCGCCTTGCTGCGCACACTGCCGCGGGTGGCCCGACGCAGCAGGTCCGCCGTCGCGGCGTGCAGTTCCTCGTCGGGCACGGCGTGGTTGATGAGGCCCCACTCGGCCGCCGTGTGCGCATCGATCGGGTCACCGGTCAGCGCCATCTCGAGGGCGCGCTTGCGGCCGAGGTTGCGCGCCACCGCCACGAGCGGCGTGTGGCAGAACAGGCCGCCCTTGCCGCCGGGGATGGCGAACGAGGCGCTCTCCGCCGCCACCGCCAGGTCGCAGGTGGCGACCAGTTGGCACCCGGCCGCCGTGGCGAGGGCGTGCACCCGGGCGATCACCACCTGGGGGATGGTCTGCACCGTGTCCATCATCTCGGTGCACACGTCGAACAGGTGGCGGGTCTGTTCGAGCGTGGCGCCCGCCATGTCGCCGAAATTGTGGCCCGCAGAGAACACCGGGCCGTTGGCGGCCAGCACGATGCCGCGTGCCTCGGTGTCGGCCACCTCGCGGAACGCTGCGGTCAGTTCCAGCATCACGTCGAGCGCCAGGGCGTTGCGCTTCTCGGGCCGGTTGAGGGTAATGGTGGCGACGGGGCCGTCGTGCTCGACGATGAGGTGCTGGTACATCAACCATTATCTTCGCGCCGCTGCCCGCCCTCGGCCAGAGCCCCGTGCAGGAAGGCCTGCACGGCACGCGCTTGTTCCCGGCGCCACACGGCAACGAGATCGGCGTCGTCGCCGGCGTGCAACAACTGCTCGAACGGCAGCGCAACCAGTTGCGCCTGCAACAGCGGCTGCAGCGGCAGGCCGGCCCGCTCGCGCAGCAGCAGTTTCAGCAGCAGTTCCACCCGCACGTCGCGCATGTGGGCGACCGGTGTGTCGAGCCAGACGCGCGCCGCGCGACGACCAGCGGCCGTCGCCTTCAGCAGCGCAGGATCGCGGGTGCTGCCCGAGCCCTGCTTCCTCGACACCAGCCCCTGTTCCACCAGGCCGTCGATGGCGCGGTAGGCCAGTGGGCGGCTGAGGGTGTACACCCGTCCGAGGTCGCTGGTGGCGGTGAGCAGCGAGCCCACGGCCCAGCCGTGCGACGCGCCCTGCGTGATCAGCACGAGGCAGGCGTGTTCGGCGAGCGTGGGCACGACGGGAACTGTACCGACGCCTCGACGGCCCGCACCGTTGGATAGTCAAGGATTGACTAACCGGGTCATGTGCGCCTACCGTCGACCCGTGCTGCGTCGCACCCTGCCCCTCTTCCTCGTCGCGCTGGGAGCGGTGGGCGCGTCGTGCGCCGACGACGGCGGCACCGACACCACGTTGACGGTGGGTGCTGCGGCCTCGCTGACTGCCCCGTTCGAGCAACTCGGTGCGGCATTCGAGGCCGAGCACCCGGGTGTGACCGTGCAGTTCACCTTCGGCGCCTCCAGCGATATCGCACGACAGATCGGCGAGGGCGCACCGATCGACGTCTTCGCCTCGGCCGACACGAGGAACATGACGGCCGCGGCCGACACCCGCATGCTGGTCGGCGAGGCGCAGGTGTTCGCCACCAACACGCTGCAGATCATCGTGGCGGCAGGGAACCCGAAGGGCATCACCGGCCTCGCAGACCTCGCGCGCGGCGACGTGCTGGTGGTGACATGCTCGCCCGAGGTGCCCATCGGCCGTTACACCCAGCAGGTGCTGGAGGCAGCCGGCGTGACGCTGACCCCGGCATCGCTGGAGGAGAACGTGAAGGGCATCGTGTCGAAGGTGACCCTCGGCGAGGCCGATGCGGGCGTGGTGTACCGCACCGATGTGCTCGCCGCCGGCGCCAAGGCATCGGGCGTCGACATCCCCGACGACGTCGACGTCACCGCCGAGTATCCGATCGCTGCGCTGAAGGGCTCGGGCCCCCCAGCCGCCGACTTCGTCGGGTTCGTGCTGTCCGCGCCGGGGCAGCAGATACTGAGCCAGTTCGGCTTCGGGGCGCCGTGACCCAGCGGCGTGGCACGCACTCGCGTCCCCCCGCTGCAGCAATCGCGGTGGCGGCGGTGGCCGTGCTGTTCTTCGCGCTGCCGCTGCTGGGCCTGCTGTGGCGGGTGCCCTGGTCGCGGTTCTGGAGCGTGCTGAGCGACGGCGACGTGCTGACCGCCCTGCGCCTGTCGCTGATCACGTCGGTGCTCGCCGCCCTGCTGTCGCTGGTGCTGGGCGTGCCCCTGGCGTGGGTGCTGGCGCGGGTGCACTTCCCCGGCCGACGCGTGGTGCGCGCCCTGTGCACGCTGAGCATGGTGCTGCCGCCCGTGGTGGGTGGTGTGGCGTTGTTCTTCTCGTACGGGCGCAGGGGCATCTTCGGCCGGTGGCTCGACGGATGGTTCGGCGTGCGGCTGCCCTTCAGCACCGCTGCGGTCGTGCTGGCACAGACGTTCGTGGCGATGCCGTTCCTGGTGCTGACCGTCGAGGCCGCGTTCCGACAGCACGACGAGCGCGCCGACGAGGCGGCCCGCACGCTCGGCGCCTCGCGGTGGTACGTGTTCCGCCGCGTCACCCTGCCCATGACGCGACCGGCCGTGGTGGCAGGCGCGGTGCTGGCATGGGCACGGGCCCTCGGCGAGTTCGGTGCCACCATCACGTTCGCAGGCAATGCCCCCGGTCGCACCCAGACGATGCCACTCGCCATCTACCTCGCGCTCGAACGAGACCCGCAGGCAGCCCTGGTGCTGAGCACGCTGATGGTGGCGATCAGTTTCGGCGTGCTCGTGTCGATGCGCGACCGGTGGCTGGGAGAGGCGTCATGAGCCTGCACGCGGACATGTCGCTGCGGCGCGACGACTTCGTGCTCGACGTGCGGTTGCACGTGCAACCCGGCGAGGTGGTGGCCGTGCTCGGCCCGAACGGCGCCGGCAAGAGCACGGCGCTGCGCGTGCTGGCGGGACTGCAGCCGCTGACCGCCGGGCGCGTGACGATGCACGGCCGCGTGCTCGACGACCCAGTCGCCGATGCGTTCGTGCCGGCCGAGCAGCGGTCGGTGGGTGTGGTGTTCCAGGACTACCTGCTGTTCCCTCACCTCTCGGCGCGCGAGAACGTGGCATTCGGCCTGCGGGCACGGGGTGCGGGAGCACGCGATGCGCGCGCCACGACCGACCGATGGCTCGGGCGTGTGGGCCTTGCCGACATGGCAGGCCGTCGACCGGCGCAGCTGTCGGGCGGTCAGCAGCAGCGGGTGGCGCTGGCTCGAGCGCTTGCCTTCGAACCCGAACTGCTGTTGCTCGACGAGCCGCTCGCCGCGCTCGACGCCGGCACGCGCAGCGAGGTGCGGCGCGACCTTCGACGGCACCTCGACGAGTTCGGCGGCTGCACCGTGCTGGTCACGCACGACCCCGTCGATGCGTATGCATTGGCGGATCGCGTCGTGGTGCTGGAACAGGGCGCTGTGGTGCAACAGGGCTCCTTGGCGGAGGTTGCGGCGAACCCGCGGTCGCGTTACGTGGCGGAACTGGTGGGCATCAACCTGCTGTCGGGCGTGGTCGCCGAAGGCGTGTTCGTCGCCGAGCGCGGCGGCCGGGTGGTGCTGGGCGACAGCGCTGCGGAGGGCGCGGGCGACGGGCCCTCGTTCCTCGCCATCAGGCCCCAGTCGGTCTCCCTGCACCTCGGCCACCCCGAAGGCAGCCAGCGCAACGTGTGGCAGTGCACCGTGGCGGCCGTCGATTCCCATCACGACCGGGTGAGGGTGCGGCTCGACGGGGAAGTGGCGATCGTGGCCGAGATCACCCCGGCGGCCCTCGCAGCCCTCGGCATCGCGCCGGGCTCGCAGGTGTGGGCCGCGGTGAAGGCCAGCGAGGTCTCGGCGTATCCGCGTTGAGCACAGCACGGTTGCGCCCGTGCCCGTACTGTCGGCGCATGGCCGAACTGACCGAGGAAACGATGCACGAACTGGCCGACCGCCTGCTGGCGGCGATCGGCGCCGGTGACGCGGAGGCGGTGCGTGCGATCTACGCACCCGACGCCGAGCTGTGGCACAACTTCGACCAGCGCAACCAGACGGTCGACGAGAACCTCGCCACCCTTGCCGACCTGCACCGGCGGCTGGCCGACATCCGCTACACGGAGATTCGCCGGTTCCTCGCCCCCGACGGGTTCGTGCAGCAGCACGTGCTGACCGGCACCGCCAAGGGTGGGGCGCTGCACATGCCGGCGATGATCCGGTTCTGGGTGGCCGACGGGCGGATCACCCGGCTGGAGGAATACCTCGACACGGCGCAGGCCATGGTGATGTACCGGGGATGACGTACTTGGCATGATCGTCGACCCGCCGATCATCGCCGCCGGAGCGGCAGTAGGCTTGCTCCCCGTGAATCGGCCGTCCTCCACCGCCCGCCTGCTGTTCCGCTCCATCGCCCCGCTCGCCGTGATCGGCGTGCTGCTGGGTGCCTGCGGCGACAGTGCCACCACCACCAGCACCCAGCCGTTGGTCGCCCAGCGCATCGTCGTCACCTCGGTGAAGGGCGACAACCGCAGCGCGCTGCTGGCCGCCATCTTCGCCCGCGTGCTGGAGGACGCCGGCTTCCGCGTCGCCCGCAAGGACCCTGTCGCGCTCGACCGCGCCGGCTACGTGGCCGCGCTGCAGAGCGGTCAGTTCCAGTTGATCCCCGACTTCACGGGCGACCTGCTGTCGTACGCGTACAGCCAACCCGGTTCCCCCACCGCACCCACCACGATCGTGCCGTCGCAGCCCGCCACCACGCAGGCGCCCGTCACCATTCCCACCACCACCTTGCCGCCCACCACCGTCGCTGGCGACACCACGCCCACCACGGTGGCGCCCAGCACGGTGCCGGCCGCCACCACCAGCACCACGCTGCCGGCCCCGATCAACAACGGTCGCTCGATCACCGAGCAGATCGTGGCCATCCGCGCTGCGCTGCCGACGGGCCTGGCGATCGACGACGGTCTGCTGGCCGAGGACAAGACCGTGATCGCCTGCACCGAGGCGACGATGAAGGCCACCGCCGACGTGCGACTGCTGACCCTCAGCGACCTCGCCTCGATCGCGCCGCGCATCCGCATCGGCGGCTCCGCCGAGTTCATGGCCGACACCACGGCCGGCTACCCGGCGCTGCAGCAGTTCTACGGCGGCGACTGGAAGGGCACGGTCACCGTGGCCGCCGATGGCACGGCGGCCGCCATCGAGAAGGCCGACGCCGACTGCTTCGCCCTGAACTCGCTCGACCCGGTGATCACCACGAAGAAGCTCACCATCATCAGCGACGACAAGGCAATGGTGCCCGCGAACGCGGCGATCGCCCTCATGACGGTCGACGCCGGCAATGCCAACGTCGTGGCAGCCATCGACTCGCTGATCGCATCGCTCACCACCGAACGCCTCAACCAGATGATGGTGCAGGTGGCCGGCGGCACCGACCCGCGAGTCGTGGCCGACGCCTTCTTCTCCACTATCTGACTGCGGGCATCTGACTGCGGGCATCTGACTGCGGGCGCCCGCCGTTCGACCGCCGACCGAACTCAGCGGGCGCGCAACTCCAGCGACGAGCGCTTGAGCACCGTGTAGTTGCGTTCGTGCTGGGTGATCCAGCCGAGGCGGATGAAGCTGGCGATCGCCTTGTTCACTCGTTCGCGTGAGGCACCGACCATGCCGGCCAGTTCCTCCTGCGTGATCGGCAGCACGAACTCGTCGTGGCCCTCCGACAACTCGAGCAGACGCTTCGCGGTGCGACCCGTGACATCGAGGAACACGCTGTCCGCGAGGTGCTCGTCCATCACGCGCAGGCGTCGTGCCAACAGTCGGGTCACGCCCCACAACAGCGTCGGGTCGCTGCGGAACGCCTTCGCCACCGGCTCGAACGGCACCGCGAACACCACCGAGGGCTCGAGGGCTCTGGCCTGCGCCGAGCGCGAGCCCTCGTCGAGCATCGACATCTCGCCGAACAGGTCACCGGCGTCCATCAAGGCCACCACGGTCTCGCGGCGGTCGATGGGGTTCTCGATGGCGATTGCCACGCGACCACTCACGACGAGGTACAGCGAGTCGGCCACGTCGCCCTCGCGGAACAGCACGTCGTTGCGCACCAGGTGCAGTTCGGCACCGTGGGAGGCGATCTGCCGCACCACCTCGGCCGGTGCATCAGCGAAGAAATCGGTACGGGCGAGCAGGTCTTCGTGAGCCATTGCGCCAGAACAGTACTACCCTCGCCGCCGTGTCGCACCTGCAGCCAGAGCACGTCTGCACCATCGTGGTGGCAGGTGGTTCGGGCACCCGTTTCGGCGGCCCCAAGCAGTACGAGGCGCTCGGCGCACGGCGAGTTCTCGACTGGTCGGTCGCCGCGGCGCGCACCGCGGGCGACGTCGTGATCGTGGTGCCGGCCGCAGATGCCGAACGCGAGGGCGGAGTCGCCGGGGGTTCCACACGCAGCGAGAGCGTGCGTGCGGGGCTCGCCCACGTGCCGGCGAGCGCCACGATCATCTGCGTGCACGATGCGGCACGCCCCTTCGCCGACGCCGATCTCTTCGCCAGCATCGTCCGGGCCGTGCACGAGGGTGCCGACGCCGCCATCCCGGGCGTGGCCGTGGCCGACACCATCAAGCGGGTCGGCGCCGACCAGTCGGTGGTCGACACCCCACCGCGAGCGGAACTGGTCGCGGTGCAGACACCGCAGGCCTTCCGGGCAGACGTGTTGCGTCGGGCCCACGCCACAGGTGGCGACGCCACCGATGATGCCGCCCTCGTGGAGGCCGCCGGTGGCACCGTGCGAGTGGTGGCCGGTCACGTCGACAACCGCAAGATCACCGACCCCGCCGACCTTCGATGGGCGCGCGAACGGGTGGAAGGGGCGCAGGCCATGACGCAGGTGCGGGTCGGCCAGGGTTTCGACATCCACCGCTTCAGCGACGACCC
>JBJTXX010000451.1:0-1455 GCA_046082485.1 Actinomycetota bacterium | reverse complement strand
TGGGGTCGGCCGGTCGAGATGCCCCAGCGCGTGCTCGATGAACTGCTCGGTTCGTCGACCACCAAGGTCACCGAGGTCGTGGTGCGCAACGGGGTCGTGCTCCGTGCCCCGGGCGCACTCGACCTCGGGCGCACCACACGGCTTGCGAGCCGGGCCCAGCGGCGGGCGTTGCGCGCGCTGTACCGCGGGTGCGGTGTGCCCGGCTGCGATGTCTCGTTCGACCGGTGCACCATCCACCACATCGTGTGGTGGCGACATGGCGGCGGCACCGATCTGCACAACCTGATCCCGCTGTGTGGGCGGCACCATCACCTGGTGCACGACAAGGGCTGGGCACTCCGTCTCGGTCCGAACCGCGAGCTCATTGTCACCACCCCATCGGGGAGGGTGATGAAGACGGGGCCGCCCAAGCGCTGGGCTGCATGACCGGCGGCCGGGTTCGGCACGCTCCTTGACAACTGAAGAGTTCGAACGGTCTGGTCGCTTCGCCGGCGTGCCTCAGCCGAGGTCGGGCCAGCGGCGGCGCTGACGACGCCGTTGGCCGGCCTTGCCGAGCTTGCGATGCTCCGCGAGGGCCCACTGCCGGCGCCAGGAGTTGTACTCGGGGCCGGTGAGTCTCGGGTTCCTGCCGTCAGCGGCGCGCCGGCGGGCGGTCCAGAAATCGGTGAGGGCCTCATCGCCGAGTGCGGTGACGGCTGCCTCGATGCGGGCGTTGAAGCGGCGGGTGTTCTCGCCGTCCTCGGGCCAGAGCGGGCTGCCGAACACCACCTTCGTGCTGCCCGGCTTGGGGCGCTTCATGCCCTTGCCGAAGATGGCGCCGGTGCCGTCGATGAACACGGGCACCACCGGTGCGCCCGTACGGCCGGACAGATAGGCGGCACCGCCCTTGAACTCCTGTCCCCAGCCGTCGGGTGAGCGGCCACCTTCGGGGTAGATCACCAGGCTCCAGCCGAGATCGACCAGTCGGCGCAGTTCGTCGCTGCTCTTGCGGGTGGTCACCTCCCGCTCGATGGGGAAGGCGTTCAGCAGCAGTGCGGCCAGGTTGCCCTTCACCCTCTTGTCGAAGAAGTAATCGGCGGCGGCAGCCACCACCAACTTGCGGCGGAAGGCCTCGGGCACGCACGAGATCACCAAGGGGGTGTCGACATGGCTGTGGTGGTTCGGTGCGAAGATCACCGCCGGCAGGGGGTCCTGCTCGAGCAGGTCGTGCAGACGGTCGAGGCCTTCCACCTCGGGGTTGGCGACGGCCTTCACGAGCGCCTTGACGGGCCCGTTCACCAGCACACGCCGGGCGGCGTTGGCGGGCGCCTTGCGTGCCCAGTCGGTGGGGAAGTCGGCGCCGAGTGTGCTCTCCTCTGGCGGCAACACCACGTTGCGGGGCCGGGCGGGCCGGCGGTACGGGAAGCCGAGGTTGCGGGCAGGGCGCATCACGGCCTGCAGGGCGCCGCTGGCAGC
>JBJTXX010000450.1:0-8787 GCA_046082485.1 Actinomycetota bacterium | reverse complement strand
CGCCCGGGACTGGTCGTGTTCACCGACTCGAACCGCGATCGCGCCCACCACTGGCGCAGCTCGCAGGACGTGCACGGTTTCACCGAGTCCGGCGGCGACGATCGAGACGCACTACGGCTCGATGAGGGCGACCAACGCCTGCCCGTGTTCGGACCCGCGAACTACAGCGTGGACCAGACCATCGCCTCGCTCGAGGGCGGGCTTCGCGTCCGGGCCTCGGCCTACGGTGAGCCCTTCGCCTATCGACCTGAAGAGCGTGCCGCGATGGCGGTGGACGGCGACCCGGACACCGCATGGGTCGTAGCCGATCGCAGCGACCCTGTCGGCGAGTTCATCGAGGTCTCGAACACCGATGGTGTCCTGCGGCTCCTGCAGCCCCAGGACAATCGGGCGAACCGGCGGATCACCTCCGTGCGGATCGACCACGGTCTGTCGATCGCCCCACTCACCGTCGACCTCGACGAACGTTCGATGACGTCGCCCGGCCAACTCGTCGAGGTCCCGAGCGGCACGCCCCTGCGCATCACGATCACCGGGGTGGGCCCTCGGGCAGGCGGCACCGACACCGGCGCTTCTGCGGTGGGATTCGCGGAGTTGGGTGTCGGCGCTCACACCGAGGTCGTCCGCCTGCCCCGCTACGCGGAACCCGCCGACGCGCCCATCGCGATCGTGATGCAGCGCCTGCGCACGGATCCGCTGAATCGCTGGCGCAGCGACCCCGAGCGCACCATCGAGAGAACCTTCACGCTCGCGAACGCGCACGAGGTGCAGGGTTCGGTCCGTCTGAGGCTCGACGCTCGGGCCAGCGACCAGGTGATCAACGCACTCGACGGCACCATCGGAGCGGTGGCGAACCGTCGTCTCACCGGCGACCCGGGCGCCCGCGGCGTCTTCGCCACCGACGACGACACTGCCACGGCATGGACATCGCCGTTCGGCGCAGCGATCGGCAGCACCCTGCGCGCCGCTGTCGGCGGCGAACGTCTCGACCGACTCGAGGTGCTGCAGCCCACCGACGATCACCACTCCACCATCACCGGCGTGCGCGTCATCCAGGGCGCCGCGACACAGGAGATCACGGTGCCGCCGCCGGATGCCGCCGGTCTCAGCGTCATCACCCTCGCCAACCCGCTGCGCAGGGGCGAGTTCGCCCTCGAGGTGACGTCGATCCAGACACGCACGACCATCGACCGTCGCTTCGCCGAGGTCACCGAGCTTCCGGTGTCGATCGTCGAACTGCGCGGCGACGGGCTGGGGCGTTCCCAGTTCGCGCTGGCCGATCATGCTCCCTTCTGTGCCGCCGACCTGCTCACCCTCGACGGCGAGCCGATCGGCGTGTCGATGGACGAGGGCGCCTACCGGATGCTGCTGGCGGGCGAGTCGGTCGAGCGACCGATCTGCGAACCCGGTTCCATTGCGCTCACTGCCGGCGACCACCGCCTCAGCACGCACAGCGTCGCCGGCATCGACGTCGATGCGGTGGTGTTGCGCAGCGCCGACGCATCGGCGGACGGGGCGGTGGCACCGACCGTGCAGGTGCAGCGCACGAGGCTCACTCGAACGGCAACGGTGGCTCCCTGCCCCACCGGGTGCTGGCTGGTGCTCGGTGAGGGCTACAACCGCGGCTGGACAGCGAGCATCGATGGTCGGTCGCTGGGCGATCCGGCGCAGATCGCCGGTGGCATGAACGGCTGGGCACTGCCCGCATCCGACTCGGCCACGGTCGTGCGGATGGAGTGGACGGCACAGACTCCGGTCACGATCGGCCTCCTTGCCTCGGCCGCGGCCATCGTGCTGTGCCTCGGGCTCGCACTGCGGGTTCGCCGCCGCACCCGCCCCGTGGTGCGCCTCGACGTCGCCGTGCCGCACCTCGACCGCGCAGTGCTGCAGCCTGCCTCCCTGCGTGGGGCCCTCGCCAGTGGTGCGACGGCCCTCGTCGTCACCCTGCTGATCGCCGGGCCTTCCGCTGCGGCCGCGGTCGCCCTGCCCGCAGCCCTCGTGGTCGCACTTCGCAGACCCCGTATCGCCGCGGTCAGCGCTGCGCTGCTGTTCACCGCCCTTGCCGCGATGGCTGTCCGCCGTCAGCTCTCGATGCGGTTCCCCGCCGATGCAGCGTGGCCCAGTCGATTCGAGCACCTCCACCGCCCAGGCATGGTGGTCGTCGCTTTGCTGGTCGCCGGTTGCGTGTACGTCGGCCGCGGGGATCAGGCCGGCTGACGGTCCTCGGTCACCAGTCGAACCACGACGGCCACGACGTAGAGCGCAAGACCGACCAGCAGCGCCCGATTGAACCCCACCGACATCGACAGGATCGTCGTGGCGCTGCTGCCGATGACCGAGAAGAAGCCGTTGACCGCCCAGCACCACGCCACGAGGCGCCCGCGCACCGTTTCGTCCGGTCCCGCAGAAGCGAGCGCAGCGTCGATGCCGGAGGGCAGGAAGACACCCAGCAGCAGTCCGACCGGGAACAACAGGGCCACGACCGTGGCGATCCGGGCCCACTGCGGCCATGCCAGGGCCGCGTCCGTGATCGGTGTCGCCACCGCCATGTACAGGAGACTGACGGCCATCAGCGCCCCTGTCGCCGCCGGCAGACCGAACGGCGCCTTCCGTTGCACGACCGCCGAGTAGCGGGCACCGACCGCAGTGGCGATCAGCACCGTGAAGAGCGAGACCGACAACGAGAGCGTGGGGAAGCCGAGCAGCAGCGCGAACCGCTGGATCATCGAGATCTCGATGAGCATGAACCCTAGGCCGAGGCAGGCGAAGTAGACGAACAGCATCCACCTGCCACGCACCTTGACAGGCTGACCACGTCGACGGGTCAGGCCGAATGGCAGCCAAAGGAACAGTGCTGCCACCACGCAGGCGACGCCGACCAGCACGAGCAGCAGGCGTTCACCGATGGCGATCTCGTTGTCCTCGAAGGTGCGGGTCCAGTCGCCCAGCACGGTGCCGAAACTGCTGAAGTGCCAGAAGAACGGTCGGTCGTCGTCGATGGGCCCGATGAGGAACGGGTAGTTCTCGACGATGATCGACACATCGTGGTCCTCGCCGGTGATCAGGTCACTGGTGAGGCCTTCTTCCCTCACTACGCCCGGCAGGTATTTGGCGGTTGCGTTCGGCACGTTGGCGAGGGCCTGTTGCACTCTCTCGATGGCGGCGGTCTCGGGCTGGCCGCGGAACAGCATGATCGTGCTCACCCGCTCCAGGTCGTTCTCACCCGAGTTCACGATCAGGCCGATGTGGTCCCGGAATGTGTCCACCCTTCCGCGCAGAGCGGCCCGGGCGGTCGTGATGTAGCGAGCCGTGCGCGTGGGCCTGCGGTCGAAGGCGAAGTCACCGAACTGGGCCACCACCATCCCGCCGTCGCTGAGCTGGTCGAACGCTGTCTGGATCATCTGCTTCGTATAGAGGTAACTCTCCGAGAGCACGAAGGCTCCCGAGGTCGCTGCGTTCGACGCTGCATAACTGTCGGGTGCCACGAACCAGATCAGGTCGTACCGGTCGTCCGAGCGGGCGAGGAAGGTGCGGCCGTCACCCTGCACGTAGTTCACCCGAGGGTCCTCCACCACGCGGCCGGAGTACTCGGCAAAGGTGTTCCGCAGCAGGTCGACCGTGACCGGGTTGAGCTCCACTGCGTCGACACGGGCGGCGCCGTAGGTGAGCGAGGCCATGATCTCGTTGCCGCCCGCGGCGCCGATGATGAGCACGTTCGGCGCGTCGGCCAGCGCGGCATACGGGATCTGGCGGTTGTCGGTGAGGAAGCGGTCGGTGGTGGCCGATGTGCCGTCGTAGCGCCAGATCGACGAACCCCACAGACCATCGTGGTGAAGGACCTTCAGGTCACCGAGGTCCACGGCATCGACGCGGAAGACGGCGCCCCAGTCACCACCCTCGACCTTGTCGCTGTCGCGCAACGTCTTGGTGTCGTCCGCCAGAACCTTCAGGCCGCTGGCACCGCCCGCTGCCACGGTTGCGACGACGGCGAGCGCTGCCGCGGCGGCCACGACCTTTCGGCCGCCGTCGGCGAGCCACGACACGGCGACACCGTGCAGTGCCAGCACCACCATCGCGGACAGGATCATCGCCGGTGGGCCCATCGTCGCCTGCAGCGGCACGGCCACGAGGCAACCGAGCGCGGCACCGGAGAGGTCCCAGAAGTAGAGACGGCGCATGTCGTCGGCCTGGTTCACCACGAGCGCCGAGAACAGCAGTCCGACGAGGAAGAACACCCCGGTGAGCGATACCGACAGCACCACGAGCAGTGCCAACTGCCCGATCGCCTGGGCGAGCGAGCCCGTCCAGATCAGGTTGACATCGGTGGGCAGGCGCGCCACGACCACGTATCCCACGACCCCGGCGATTCCCGCCACGGGGGCGATCCGCTGCACCAGCCGCAACGGGTCAGCGGTGCGCACCCGATGAGACAGGGCCGTCACCGCACCGGCGGCACCGAGACCGAGCAGTGCCAGCCCGATCACGAAGTAGGTGTAGTAGTAGAAGATCTTGAAGGAGATGACGCGCGTGTACGCGATCTCCAACGTCAGGGTGACGAAGCCGATCACGAAGGCCGTCGCGAGTCGGAGCCGTCGATGCAGAACGCCGTCGGTCACGGGCCCACCGTACTCGCGGGCACCCCTCGTGAATGGGTGCTCAACGCAACGGAAGACCTAGCACCGACCGCACGAGCCACGGCCCGAGCCAGCGCTCTGCGAGCCACGCCGCCGACTGCTCGGTCAGATGCGTACCGTCGGGCCGCCACTCGTCCTCGCGCGCCAGACCAGCCTGCTCGAACCAGCCATTCATCTCGTTCACGAGGACGGCGTCACCCGAGGAAGTCGCCACTTCGCGGATCACCTCGTGCTGCACCTCGTAGCGGTCCTGCTCACCGAGGTCGGGGGTGTCGAAGAACGAGTAAGGTACGGGCGGCACAACCCACACGACCTGCGGCACCCCAGCGTCGAGGATCAACTGGGTTACGCGGCGGTACTGCTCGAGCATGCGTTGCCGGAAGCGTGGGTCACGGGGTGTGAGCGTGCCCTCCCCCATGTCCCACGCGCGGTCGGCCACGTCGTCGATCGTCGTCATCAGCACCACGACATCGGGGTGCACACGAGCGATCGTCTCCGGCAGTTGCTGATTCACCACCGTGTTCGAGGTCTCGATGAACGGCGCACCATCGAAGCTCGTGATGGCGCCGTCGAGGATGAAACCGCAGCCCTGGCACCAGAGCAGGTCGACCTGTGCGTGCAGTGGGTGCTGCACCGCCCAGCCGGCGAGGCCCTGGCCCACGTAGAAGGCCGTCGAGTCGCCCACGACGAGAACCCGCACCGGTCGGTTCGGGGCATCCGGCAACGGCACCACGACCTGGCCAAGTGTGGTCGTCGTCTCGGCAGTCGTGCTCGCCGCCGTCGTACTCGCATCCGGCACGCTGGTGGACGCCGTGGCGACGGTGGTGGTCGTGACTCGCTGGAGTGTCTCCGATGGTGCTCCGGTGTCGATGGATGCCGCGTCGAGGGTGCCGGTGTCGGCCTCGAGGAACCCGCGCTGGACCGGCACGACGAGCACCGCCACGAGCACTCCGGTCATCGCCACGGCACCGGTCACAGCCGTCCGTCGGGGTGACCAATCAGAGGAGCGCACCGGTCGCTCGAGCACCATGTAGGACAGCACAGTGAGCACGACGGTCACCGTCACCGCCACCAGCGCGCCGCCGACTCGGTCCAGCCGCCATCCGTGCTGTCGCATCAGGGTGAACACCGGCCAGTGCACCAGATAGAGGCCGTAGCTCACCCGGCCCACCGCGACCAACGGTCTGGTTGCGAGCAGTCGGGTGACGACTCCGTCGACCTGCATCGCGGCGATCAGCAGCGCACCGATCAGGGCGAACGGCCACAACCAGCCGGAGAACGCCGGGCCCGAGCCGGACGGGAACCACAAGCTGCAGCCGACGATGGCGGCGAGAGCCGGCCCGGCAGCGTGGCGCAGTGGCGAGGGCGCCTTCCACCCGGCGTGCAACGACACGGCCAGCGAGGCGCCCACCAACAACTCGGGCAGCCGGGTGAGTGTCGACCAGTAGGCGAAGTCGGGTCCGAACCAGACGGCGAGGGCCGGGGCGAGGACCGCCAGTCCGAGGGTCAGCGCGAACACTGCCCGTCGAGGGCCGACGCTGCGTCGACACAGCAGCACGAGCACGAACGGCCACAGCAGGTAGAACTGCTCCTCGATCGCCAACGACCAGTAGTGCTCCACCGGGGAGACGAAGGCGGCCGCACCGGAGAACAGGTCGCCGTAGCTGCTCGAGCCGGCGATCTGCACCCAGTTGTGCACCTGCAGCAACGCTCCCCACAGGTCGGCGCGCAGGCCGGGCACGTTCGGGAACTCCCCCAGCAAGCGGGCCACCACCACGGCCAACAGCACCAGCAGGCTCGCAGGCAGCAGGCGCCGGGCCCGCCTGGCGTAGAAGGCCCTGAACGACACCGTGCCGGTCTGGGAATGCTCGGCGAGCAGCAGCGACGTGATCAGGAAACCCGACAGCGTGAAGAACAACGACACCCCGAGATAGCCCGCGCGCATCCACGGCATGCCGAGGTGGAACAGCAGCACCAGCACCACTGCGACGGCGCGTACACCATCGAGGGCGGGCTGGTACTTCAGGCGATTCATGCCGAAACAGTGTGACGCAACCGGCGCCAGAGCGCCACAGCACCCACGGCTGCGAGCACCACCAGCGTCGGCTCCGCGCTCGACCTGATGCGGTGTGCCCCGTAGAACAACACCGTCGTGACCAGCACCACCACCATCGGCGCCAGCAGGAGCGCACGCACGCGCCGGCCGACACCCAGCGCACCGAACGCTGCCAGCGGCGCGAGCACCAAGAAGGCGGCAATCCCGCTCCACACCGCCCAACGCGCCCGCTCCTCACCCACGTCCTGAGCCACGAGGCCGTCGTGGCCGTACAGGTCGAGCGTGCGCCCGAGGCGCGCGAGCACCACCTTCGGCAGCGAGCCAGGGTGATCGGAGATGAAGTCGACGGCGAGGCCGCGTTGACGCACCGACCTCACGCTCGGTTCCTCATCCGGCCGGTAATCGGGGTCACTCACCACACACTCGATCGTCCAGCCACCGACCGTGTCGCCCCAATAGGTCTCCGGACAGTTCGACCCCAGCCAGGTGGTGCCGTCGTTCGTGGTCAGCAGCACCGGGTTCTCGAACCGCGCCAGATTGAACGCAACCCACGGCAGCAACACTGCGGCAGCGACCGCCATCGCGGCCAGCACCCCACGCCAGTGCTGCCGCGGGCGCCTGCCCGTGAACAACAGCCACAACCCGACCAACGGCACGAGCACCGCCAGTTCACTGCGCGCCAGCATGCCGAGCCCGAGGGCCGCACCCGTGGCACACAACCATCGCAGCCGCCGATCGTCGGCGGACCGCAGCGCCAGCAGCACCGCGAGCGCCACGAGCATCATGCTGATGCTCTCCGACATCACCAATCCGTCGTTCATCCACAGGTTCGGGTACACCGCGGCAACCCCGGACGCCACCACGGCCACCGTGCCGCCAGCCACTCTGAGGGCGAGGCGCGCGATCAGCCACACCGTCACGCATCCGGCGGCAACCGTCACGAGCCGCTGCCAGTCCTGATAGTGCTCACCGTGGCTCACCGGCGCCATCAGCACGGAGGTGAGCGGGCCGTGTTCCGCACCCGGCTGGTCGTGGAACAACTCACGGAACCACACCCCGGTGGCGAGCTGTCGAGCCTGGCCGCTGTAGTACCACGAGTCGTTCAGCAACAGTTCGTCGCCGAACCTCGTGATCCAGTTCGCGAACCGCACCGCCACCCCTGCGGCGATCGCGGCCCAGGCAGCACGCGGCAACCGTTCCGATGCGTCCCCCATCGCCGCAGACGGTAGCCGCCCCAGGTGCTGCGAGCGGTAGCATCGCCGTCCGTGAGCGCTGAGCCACGCCCCTGCCTGTCCGTCGTGGTGCCCTGCTACAACGAGCAGTCGACGATCTCGGAACTGCTCAAACGTGTGCTTGCATCACCGTGGGTGCACGAGGTCGTGGTCGTCGACGACGGCAGCACCGACCGCAGCCGGGAGATCCTCCGCGAGGTGCAGCATCCCCTTGTCAGCGTGTACTTCCAGCCGCACAACATGGGCAAGGGAGCCGCACTGCGCACAGGCTTCGGCCTCGCAACAGGCGACTACGTCGTGGTGCAGGACGCGGATCTCGAGTACAGCCCCGATGAGTACGGCCTGCTGCTGCAGCCGCTCGAGCAGGGCGTGGCAGACGTGGTCTACGGGTCTCGTTTCCAGAGTGGTGCCCCGCACCGGGTGCTCTACTTCTGGCATACCGTCGGGAACCGCCTCCTCACCCTGTTCAGCAACATGATGACGAACCTGAACCTCACCGACATGGAGACCTGCTACAAGGCCTTCCGACGTGAGGTCATCCAGTCGATCACCATCGAGGAGGACCGCTTCGGGTTCGAACCGGAGGTCACCGCCAAGCTGGCGGCACTGCGCATCCGCATCTACGAGGTCGGCATCTCGTACTTCGGCCGCACCTACGCCGAGGGCAAGAAGATCGGCTGGCGCGACGGCGTGCGGGCGGTGGTGTGCATCGTCCGGTACAGCCCCATCGGGCGCCGCCTGCGCCGACCCGACCAGTGACCGAACGGGTTCCCGCCCTCGACGGCATACGCGCCTTCGCGGTGCTGGCGGTCCTGCTGTTCCACGCCGAGTCGCTGTCGCCCGGGACGCAACGCTTCCAGGGCGG
>JBJTXX010000449.1:0-5337 GCA_046082485.1 Actinomycetota bacterium | reverse complement strand
TCGATGGGCGGTGCCTTCGACATCGGCGCCCTCTCCAAGGCGAAGGAGGACTGGGTGCTCAGCACCACCTGCCGGGTCGAGGGGAAGTTGCACGGGTACACGTTCTCCACCCTCGAGCGGATCGGCGGCACGCCGTGCGTCCTGCTCGGGATGATGAGCGTCAAGCGCACGTCGAAGCGCGATCAGGTGCTGAAGGGCCTAATGGCCGAGGCTTTCCATCGCGCCTTGATGGCGTTCCCCGACGAGGACGTCGTCATCGGCTCGCGGTTCGTCGATGCCGGGGCCCTCGAGGCGTTCCGGCAGGTCGACGAGATCATCCCCCGTCCCGGTCACCGTGCGGTGGGCGAGGAGCGTGCGTGGGGCCGGCGTCTCGCGAAGCGTTTCGCCGTCGATGCCAACTACGACGAGCAGTCGTTCCTCGTGAAGTCGAACGGTCAGAGCGGCTTCCTCGATCACGAGACCTCCAAGCCGGAGAAGGTCAAGGCCGACGTCGCGGCGTTGTTCACCGGAGTCGACCGCAAGAAGGCCGGCTCGCTGATCGTGCACGGCTGGGTGATGGCCGAGGACCTCCTGAAGTTGGGCGCGCGCTGAGCGATCCGCTCGATCACGTCATCCGTAGCAGGCGGATGACCCGGCGCTTCGACTCCCGACCGCTGTCGGCGTCGCTCGTCGAGGAGATGCTCGACCTCGCGCGCCGCGCCCCTTCGGCTGGCTACAGCCAGGGCGTGCACTTCCTGGTGCTCTCCGGTGAGGCGTTGCGGCGTTTCTGGAGCACGACGGGCGCTGACGAATGGTTCGGGGCCGTGCAGTCGGGGGTGCTGTCGGCGCCGGTGGTGGTGTTGCCGCTCGCCGATCCGGCTGCGTACACCTCGCGTTACACCGAGGGCGACAAGGCCGGGCACGGGCTCGAACATGCCGAGAACTGGGAGGTGCCCTTCTGGCTGACGGATACGGCGATGGCCACACAGAACCTGCTGCTGCTGGCCCAGGACCGTGGCATCGGTGCGTTGTACTTCGGCATCTTCCGCAATGCCCGGGCAGCGCTCGACCAGCTCGGAGTGCCCTCGCACGTGCTGCAGGTCGGTGCCGTGGCGCTCGGGTTCCGGGCGGCAGACGACGTGCCGAGCGGCTCGGCCACCAGCCGCCCCCGGAGGGCAACCACCGACGTCGTGCACCACGGGCACTGGTGACCTCCGAGGCGCACTGTCGGCACGCTGCGCGTTAGCGTTCCGCCCATGGCGAACCAGATCCCCCTCGTCGACTACCTCGTGCTCGGCGATGCCCCCCACCTGCGGGCCCGCGAGTGCACCGGCTGCGGTGCGCGCTACTTCGATCGCAGGAACGCGTGTGCCGGTTGCTCGGGCGGCGAGTTCCGCGAAGCCTCGGTGCAGACCGATGGTGTGGTGAAGGCGTTCTCGATCGTCACCTTCGCCGCCCCCGGCGTGCCGGTGCCGTTCGTGTCGGCGGTGATCGACTGCGGCGGCACGAGCGTGCGCGGGAACATCATCAACTGCGAGCCGTCGCCCGATGTCGTGCACCTCGGCATGGCAGTGCGTCTGGCCACGTACGTGCTCGGCACCGATGACAATGGCGTCGAGGCGATCGGGTTCGGCTTCGAGCCGGCGAACTGAACAGGAGAACGACATGAGCGACGACATCTGGATCCTCGGCATCACGATGACCAAGTTCGGGAAGCATCCCGACAAGGACACCGTCGACCTCGCCTCGGAGGCCGCCCTCGGGGCGCTGCGCGACGGCGGCGTGACGATGAAGGACATGGGCCTGCTGGCCGCCGGTTGCCTGATGCAGAGCAGCGCAGGCATCGGCCAGCAATTGCAGAAGCAGATCGGCCAGACCGGCATTCCCGTGTACAACGTGGCCAATGCATGTGCCACCGGTGCCACGGCGCTGCGCACGGCGATCATGGCCGTGAAGTCGGGCGAAATCGACATGGGCCTTGCCGTCGGTGTCGAGAAGTTGGCCGGCGCCGGCCTGCTCGGTGCGGGTGGCCGCGCCAAGAGCGACAAGAACGAATGGACTCCCTCCGGTCGCTATGGCGCCGTCGCCAGCACCGACGGCCGCATCGGCACCGAGAGCATGCCGGGCGTCTTCGCCCAGGTGGGCATGGAGTACGGGCACAAGTACGGCGGCACCAGCTTCGAACTGTTCGCCCGGATCGCCGAGAAGAACCACGCGCACTCCACGCTCAACCCGCTCGCCGCCTACACGAAGCGGATGACGCTCGACGAGATCATGAACGACGTCATGATCGCCTACCCGAACACTCGCAGCATGTGCTCGGCGAACTGTGACGGCGCCGCTGCGGCCGTGGTGGTGAGCGACGCGAAGCTGAAGACGCTGTCGCTCGAGCAGCAGCGGCGGGCCATCAAGGTGAAGGCGTCGGTGCTCACCACCGACCCCTGGGAGGAAGGCTGCCAGATCCTTCCCAACGTCAACACGCTCACGAGGAACGCGGCTCGCATCGCCTACGAGAAGGCCGGTGTGGGCCCGGAAGACCTCGACCTCGTGGAGTTGCACGACTGCTTCGCCACGGCCGAGCTCGTGCACTACGACAACCTCATGCTCTGCGAGGAGGGCGGCGCGGCCGACTTCTTCATGTCGGGCGCGACATGGCGGGACGGCCGCACCCCGGTGAACGTCTCGGGTGGCCTCGAGAGCAAGGGTCACCCGATCGCCGCCACCGGCATCGCCAACATCTGGGAGGTCTGCCACCACCTGCGCGGTGAGGCTGGCGACCGTCAGATCGAGGGCGCCAAGGTGGGTCTTGCGCACGTCATCGGCCTCGGTTCGGCCTGCGGCGTGCACATCCTCGAGAAGTCGGGGCTCTGACGCTTCGTCAGCCGCAGCCGCCGCCGAAGTAGGCGTTCAGCGCATCGCTCGCCTGCTGCACCTCTGCCGAGCTCAGGGCGGTCACCAACTCCTGCATCGCGTTGGCGTCGGTGGGGTTGGCCTGCATCCGCTTGCCGATCTCCACGAGTGCCTTCGCCAGCACCTCGACGTCGTCCTTCAGTTCCTCGGGCACGGCGTCCTTGGTGGTGGCGAATGCCTTCTCGAAGTCGACGACCGAGCCCGGGGCCATGCCGGCCACCATCGCGCCGGTCAGTTCCTTGTAGACCGCGGCGCAGTCGGCGGCGGAGCCGAGAGCCTCGCCGGCCGTGTTCGCCGCTGCCGACGCCGACGAGACCGCCGCCTTGATCTCCGAGGTGCTGTCACTGCTGCATGCGCCGAGGCCGAGGAAAGCGACGGCGAGAACGGGGATGAATCGCTGCATGCACCCATGTTGCCAGATGGGCGAGATGCCCTGCGTCACGCCCCCACGGCGTGATAGCCGCCGTCGACGTGGACCATCTCGCCCGTCGTCGCCGGGAACCAGTCGCTGAGCAGCGCCACGCAGGCCTTCGCCACAGCCGATGAGTCGGTGACGTCCCAGCCGAGTGGAGCGCGATCGTCCCAGACGTCCTCGAACTTGCGGAACCCCGGGATGCTCTTCGCGGCGATGGTCTTCACGGGGCCAGCCGCGACGAGGTTGCACCGGATGCCACGCGGGCCGAGTTCCTTCGCGAGATAGCGACTCACGCTCTCGAGGGCGCTCTTCGCGACCCCCATCCAGTTGTAGGCCGGCCATGCGACACGGTTGTCGAAGTCGAGGCCGACGATGGAACCCCCGGTGCCCATCAGGGGCACGAAGGCATCCGCGAGCGCCTTCAGCGAGTACGCGCTCACGTGGATGGCGACCGACACGTCGTCCCAGGTGGGCGCCATGAAGTCGTCACCGAGGCAGGCCTCCGGGGCGAAGCCGATGCTGTGCAGCACGCCGTCGACCCTGCCCCACTTCGCTGCCACCGCCTCACGCACGCTCTCGAGGTGATCTGTTCGCGTCACGTCGAGTTCGAACACGTCGACAGGGGAGGGCAGTTTCCTCGCGGTGCGCTGAGTGAGGCTGAGTGCCCGACCGGCCCCGGTCAGCACGATGTCTGCGCCCTCGCGTTGGGCCAACTCGGCCACGCCGTATGCGAGCGAGGCGTCGGTGAGCACGCCGGTGATGACCAGTTTCTTGCCGTCGAGAAGGCCCATGTGGCGAGCGTAGTCCGCAGGGTTTCAGGTCGATGCGGTGCGTGTGAAAGCCTCTCACGATGCGTATCGGCATTCTCGGCGGAACCGGCCCTGCGGGCTCCGCGCTCGCGGCCCGGTTGGCCTCCATCGGTTACGACGTGGTGATCGGTTCCAGGTCGAAGTACCGAGCCATGGAGGCCCGGGACAGTCAGGTCGAGAAGTGGCCGAAACTCGCGCCGCGACTGGGCTTCGGCGACAACGCGGCGGCCGCTGCCTGCGACGTGGTGGTGATCGCCACGCCGTGGGACTCCGCCGCAACGACGGCACAGGAGAACGAGGAAGCGCTTGCCGGCAAGGTGGTCGTGAGCATGGCGAACGCGCTCGTGCGCGTGGGTCACGAGTTCCAGCCACTGGTGCCGCCTCGCGGCAGTGTGGCGGCGCACGTGCAGGCCGCAGTGCCGCGGTGTCGCGTGGTGGCGGCGTTCCACCACCTGCCCGCCACGGAACTCGGTCACATCGGCGAACCGATCGACAGCGACGTGCTGATCTGCGCCGATGACCCCGAGGCCGTGAGGACGATCAGCGAGATCGTCACCCACATCCCCGGCTGCCGGCCGCTCGATGCCGGTGAACTCTCTAACGCCACGGCGATCGAGGCCTTCACCGCCGTGCTGCTGCAACTGAACGTTCGGTACAAGACCAGGGTTGCGCCGAAGTTGACGGGCATCCGCCGCGACCCCCGCGCCCCCAAACCCCCCGCGGACGATGCACAGGCGGTAGCGTCGGGCTCGTGACGATGCGGTTGTACGACACGGCACGCCGAGCGGTGGTGCCGTTCGAGCCGGGCCCACAGGTGCTGATGTACACGTGTGGCATCACCCCGTACGACGCGACCCACCTCGGGCATGCGGCGACGTTCATCAACTACGACGTCCTGCAGCGTCGACTGATCGACATGGGCCACACCGTCCGGTGCGTGCGCAACGTCACCGACGTCGATGACCCACTGTTCGCGAAGGCCCGTGAATTGGGTGTGCACTACCTCGACCTCGCAGCGGGAGAAGAGGCCCGTTTCGAACGGGACATGGAGGCCCTGGGTGCCCTGCCGGTGCACAGCACGCCTCGTGCCTCCTCGGCGATCCCCGACATCCGCGGTTTCATCGGCATGGTCCTCGACCGCGGGTTCGCGTACGTCGCGGGCGGTTCGGTGTACTTCGACGTGTCGAAGTTCCCGTCGTTCGGGTCGGTGTCCCACTACAGCCG
>JBJTXX010000448.1:0-6750 GCA_046082485.1 Actinomycetota bacterium | reverse complement strand
GTGCGACCACGGCGGCCAGCAGCAACGTGATGCCCCACAGCGGCACGGGCATGTCGTCGGCACCGGCAACGGACGGGTCGGCCGGGGCGGCGGCCGCGGCCGGCAACTCGGCGACCGAACGTGGCGCCACCTCGCTGAGCGTCACAGAACCTGCGGGTTGCAGCGCACCCGCCGGCGGCACCGGCGCCTCGGACGCCACCATCACCGGGGCCTCCTGCGCCACCTCGACGGCGGGCGGCACGACGGGAACGGCCCCAGCGCGGGCGGGCGCAGCGACGGCCTCCGGGGTGGGGGCATCGACGCCACCGGCAACCGATTCGTAGGGCACGGGCGGCGTGCCGACGCACACCACATAGTCCCCGACCTGCGCACATCCCTCGGGCAGCGCACCGGGTTCGCCGGGAACGTCGACCGGCGCCGTGTCGACCGGCACCGTGTCGACCGGCACCGTGTCGACCGGAATCGAGTCGGCCGGAATGGGGTCGACGGGGGCGGCCGATGCCGCAGACGGCACGAGCACGAAGCCCACTGCCGCCACCGCAGCGCATCGCAGCACACGCCCCACGGAAGTCATGCGGCGAGTCTAGAACTCGTCAAGCCTCCATGACCACGGGCACGATCATCGGGCGCCGCTTGGTGCGCTCGTTGACGAACTTGCCCGCGGCGCGGCGCACGTCGCGCTCCAACGACTCGACGTCGCGAACCCCGGCCGCGAGCGACGTCTCCACCGTGGCCGCAACACGCTCGCATGCCTCGTCCAGCAGGTCCTCGGCCTCGGGCGCGTAGACCCAGCCACGGGTGATGATCTCGGGGCCCACCAGCACCTTGCCGGTACCGATGTCGACGGTCACCACCACCACGACCACACCCTCCTCGGCCAGCACCTTGCGGTCGCGCAGCACGCCCTGGCCCACGTCGCCGACGATGCCGTCGACGTACAGGTAGCCGGCAGGCACCCGGCCCACCGGGGCCAGACCCTGATCGGAGAGCTCCAGCACGTCACCGTCCTCGCAGATCAGCACGTGATCACGGGCCACCCCCATCAGGTGACCCAGCTTCGCGTTCGCCACCATGTGGCGGTACTCGCCGTGGATGGGCACGAACCATTCGGGCGTGGTGAGCGACAGGTACGTCTTCAGTTCGTCGGCCTGCGCGTGGCCGGTGGCGTGCACGTCGGCCACGCCGGAGTGCACCACCTCCACGCCGGCTCGCAGCAGGTCGTCGATCACGCGGTTCACGTTGCCCTCGTTGCCGGGGATGGCATGACTGCTGAGCACCACCGTGTCGTGCTCGCCCACCTTCACCCACTTGCTCTCGCCGCGGGCCAGCAGCGCCAGCGCCGACATCGGCTCGCCCTGCGAACCGGTGGAAATCACGCACACGCGCTCGGGTGGGTACTTGTCGATCTCCTCGATGTCGACGAGCGCCGCGTCGGGAATCGACAGCACACCCAGGTCGCGGCCCATCCGCACGTTCTTCCGCATGCTCAGACCGAGCGTCGCCACCACTCGTCCGTTGGCGATGGCGGCATCGGCGATCTGCTGGATGCGGTGGAGGTGGCTGGCGAAGCTCGCGGTGATGATGCGGCGGCCCTGCTGCTGGGCGAAGACGCTGCGCAACACGGCACCGACGCTGGTCTCGCTGGGGGCATGGCCGTGTTCCTCTGCGTTGGTGCTGTCGGCCAGCAGCAGGCGGATGCTCTCGGTCTTGGCGATCTCGCCGATTCGGGCGAGGTCGGTGCGACGACCGTCGACCGGGGTGAGATCGAGCTTGAAGTCACCCGTGTGCAGGATCACGCCCTGCGGGGTGTGCAACGCGATCGCGTGGGCGTACGGCACCGAGTGGGTGACCGGGATGAACTCCACGTCGAACGGGCCGATCATCAGTCGTTCGCCGTCACGCACCGTCACCAGTTCGGTTCGACCGAGCAGGCCGGCCTCCTCGATGCGGTGCCGGGCGAGACCGAGCGTGACCGCCGAGCCGTAGATCGGGAAGCTCAGTTCGCGCAGCAGGTACTGCAGCGCGCCCACGTGGTCCTCGTGGCCGTGCGTGGCCACCACGCCCTCGATACGGTCGGCGTTCTCGCGCAGCCAGGTGAAGTCGGGTAGCACCAGGTCGATGCCGTGCATGTCGGCATCGGGGAACATCAGCCCGCAGTCGATGAGCAGGATGCGGCCGTCCTGCTCGATGGCCATGCAGTTGCGGCCGATCTCACCGAGACCGCCGAGGAAGACGATGCGTACGGATGCCGCCATCACGCGCCGCGCCGGGCGATCAGGTCGGCCAGCACCTTGGGTGCGCGCTCCTCGACGAAGGCGGGTGCGTTGCCCATGGGCAGACGAGCCTGACCGACGGCGAAACCCATGTGGCGCATCATGGCCTTGGTGGGGATGGGGTTGGGCGCGTCGTCGCCGGTCTCGAACGCGAAACTGTCGAGCATGCGGGCGTTCACCCTGCGGGCCCCTGCGGTGTCGCCGGCGTCCCAGAGACGGAACATCTCCTGGTGGTCGGGCGCCGTCCAGTGCGTGGCCACGCCGACCGTGCCGACAATGCCGCTGGCCAGCAGCGGCAGGGTCAGGCCGTCGTCACCGCTGTAGACCTCGAACCCCTCGGGGGCCTGGGCGATCAGCGAGGCGGTCTCGCCCGGGTTGCCCGCAGCGTCCTTCAACGCCACCACGTTCGGCACCTCGCGGGCCAACTTCATCAGCAGGGCCGTGGAGATCTTGCGGCCGGTGCGGACCGGGATGTCGTAGACCATCTGCGGCAGCGGGGTGGCCGCGGCCATCGCCCGCAGATGCCCCTCGATGCCCGCCTGCGACGGCCGGTTGTAGTACGGGCAGACGGCCAGGATTCCCGCGGCGCCCAGTGCCTCGGCCTCCTTGGTGAGGTGCACGGAGTGGGCGGTGTCGTTCGTGCCGGTGCCGGCCACCACGGGAATGGTGACGGCCTCGATGACCGCGGCGAACAGGCTGAGTCGTTCGTCGTCGGTGAGCACCGGCGACTCGCCCGTCGTGCCGGCCACCACCAGGCCCTCGTTGCCCTGCTCCTGCAGCCAGCGCGCCAACTGGCGGGCGACATCGAGGTCGAGCGCCCCGTTGTCGTCGAACGGCGTCACCATCGCCGAGAGCACCCTGCCGAGACGAGCCATCAGAACGATCCTTCCGCTGCACGATCGATGCCCTGCGTGAGGATGAGGTCCTCGTGCAGTTCCATCCACACGTCGTGATACGAGCCGCACATGACGCCCGTGAACATCTTCGTCTCCCCTGCCACCACCCGTTGCCGGGTCGCCGTCAACCGGCGGCCGTACGGCGCCAGTCGGGGCAGCACTTCGCCCATCGCCGCCACCACCGGGCCGGCCTCTTCATCCAGCGACACCAGACGGGCCACGACCGCGGCGTCGTATCCCGCATCGGAGTGGTCGTTCGGCTGGCCGTCGCGCAACTGCCAGTCGCCGCACAACGCCTTGAACCGCTCGTTCAGCACCAGGAAGTCCTGATACCTCGGGTGCAGTTCGCCGGCAACGTTCGTGCCGATGACGTCCTCGGTCAGGGCGATGCGGTGCTCTTCGCGGCCGACTGCCGTCAACTGCCACAACTCCCGTGCCTCGCGGTACTGCACCCACTCACGGGCCTGCAGGTCCTCGAGGTGCTGGTCGACGACGGCCTGAGGAAGGTCGGCGACTTCGGCGATGGTGTCGGCTTTCGCGAAACCCTTGATGCGGAGCGCGTGAAAGGTGCGAAAGAACGGGTCAGAGGCGTGCGACATCGGGGGCGAGCATAGTGACCCCCGTCCCGAGGAACTTGAGTTCGCGCGGGCCTGTCCCGAGGAACTTGAGTTCGCGCAGGGGGTCAGTGGGCGGCGGTGGGGGCGTCGGCGCCGAGCTCGAAGGCGGTGTATTCCTCGCCGGTGTCGGCCCAGTCCTCGAACTGGATGACCTGCATCTCCTCGAAACGGCGACGCAGCCACTGGTCGTTGCGGTCGAGCAGGCCGAGCTTCTTGCAGTTCGGCACGATCTTCGAGAACAGCATGCTCTGGAACATGATGCGGGTCGGGTCGGCGAGGATGACGGGCAGGATGTCCTTGGTGTTCACGCCCATGCGCTCCCAGACCTCCTGCGACATGAAACGGTCGCGCATGCGGATGGCCGCCTCGAAGGCGAACTCCTGACGCTCGCCGATCTCCTTGTCGGTCATCTGGTCGTAGGCCTCCTTCAGCGACAGCACACCGAAGGCCACGTGACGGGCCTCGTCGCTCATGACGTAGCGCAGCAACTGCTTCAGCAGCGGCTCGGTGGTCATCTGGTGCTGGAAGCCGAAGGCCGCGAGGGCCAGGCCCTCCACCATCACCTGCATGCCCAGGTACGTCATGTCCCAGCGGCTGTCGTTGATGATGTCGTCGAGCAGCATGCGCAGGTGCACGTTGATCTGGTACTCGCCGCCCAGCTTCTCCTGCAGGTAGCGGGCGAAGACCTCGACGTGACGGGCCTCGTCGACGACCTGGGTGCTGGCGTAGAGCTTGGCGTCGTACCACGGCACGGTCTCGACGATCTTCGCCGTGCAGATGAGGGCGCCCTGCTCACCGTGCATGAACTGGCTGAGGCTCCAGTTCTTGCTCTCCATGTTGAACTCCAGCCACTGGCGGTCGTCCCACTTCTCGACCGGGGTGCCGACCAGACGGCTGGGGTCGAGACCCACACCGATCAGCGCCAGTTCCTCCTCGGCGATCTTCTCCTGATCGACGTCGAGGTGCCAGGGCAGGTCGGTGGTGGCGTTCCACTGGCCGGTCTTTGCCTTCTCGTACAGCTTGCGCAGGGCGGGGCGCTGCAGCGTGTAGTCCCACGAGAAGATCGAGTCGGCGTTGTTCTTCACCACGTGCTCGATCTCGTTGGGGTCGGCACTGGGGATCGCGAGGATCGCCTCGATGTCGTTGATCTCGGCGCGGCCGATGATCTCCTCGTTGCTGTTGTGGGTGACGGTCATGACTAGCTCCTGATGAGTGAGTGATCGAATGCGGGAAGGACGAACGCGTGCAGGAACGCCCGCGCCGACTCGGTGTCGGCGAGGTCGACCTGCTCGGAGGGGACGAGGAAGTAGCTGATGACCAGACGGGCCAGCAGTTCGACCAGGCGCGAGGCCTCGCTGCGCGGCAGGTAGTCGTCGACCATCGGCACGATGAACAGCCCGGCGACACGGATGATCCGCGGCAGGCCCTCGACCGTGAGTTCGCTGGCCGTGTAGCCGGGTTCGCTGGCCAGCATCGTGCAAGGTGTTGGTCCGCGCGCAGGTCGCGGGTGGCGAACACCACGGCGCGCACCACGACCTCCTCGAGCGAGTCGGCGCCGCGCAGGTGGGCGCCGAGGCGGGTGAAGAAGTCCTCGAGTTCGCGCACCCTCAGGGCGTCGAACAGCACTTCCTTGCCACCGGGGAACATGCGGTAGAGCGTGGCCCGCGAGACACCCGCCTCTGCGGCGATGTCGTCGATCGTGAGCTTGGCCATCCCCCAGCGCTCGACGCACGCCTTGGCGGCATCGAGCACTCGGGCTTCCACGGGCGACATGGAGTGAGACACTAAGACGGTTCCTGTCTCACCGTCAAGGGCCCGAAGGAATCCCGACTCGGCTGGTCGGGATTACCTCTCCGCTGGTAGCCTCTCGCGGCCGGTCCCTCACCGGCATCCGTGAACACAAGGAGTCCCATCCCGATGAAGCGTCACCTCCTCGCCGCGGTCGCGGCAAGTGCCGTGTTGCTCGCCGCCTGCGGCGACGACAGCAGCACCGCCGAGACCACTGCCTCCACTGCGGCCCCCACCACGGCGCCCCCCGCCGATGCCAA
This sequence comes from Actinomycetota bacterium, assembly GCA_046082485.1. Taxonomy (GTDB): domain Bacteria; phylum Actinomycetota; class Acidimicrobiia; order Acidimicrobiales; family Ilumatobacteraceae; genus UBA668. The sequence goes on along the minus strand of JBJTXX010000448.1, from coordinate 916 downwards.
GGCCTGCGCCGAGGGCAAGACCCTCGAGGCCGGCAGCCTCACCATCGCCACCGGCGACCCGGCCTTCCCGCCCTACGTGGTGGACGACAAGCCCGAGTCGGGCCAGGGCTTCGAGGCCGCGCTGGCCCTCGCCGTTGCCCGCGAACTGGGCTTCGAGGGTGCCGCCGTGAAGTGGGTGCGCACCGGGTTCGACACCGCCGTCGCCGGCAGTGACAAGAACTTCGACTTCAACCTGCAGCAGTTCACCATCAACGACGAGCGCAAGCAGGTCGTGTCGTTCAGCGACCCCTACTACACCGCCAACCAGGCCGTCATCGGCTACGCCGACGGTCCGGGCAAGGATGTCGCCAAGCTCAGCGACCTGAAGAAGCTGAAGCTCGGTGCAGCAGCCGGAACCACGAGCCTGTCGTTCATCACCGATGTCATCAAGCCCGACGCCGAGCCGTTCGCCTTCAACAGCAACGCCGACGCCAAGACGGCACTCGACAACCAGCAGATCGACGCGATCATCACCGACCTGCCGACCGGCCTCTACATCGCTGCCGTCGAGATCGAGGGCGCCAAGGTGTTCGGCCAGTTCCCCACCTCGGCCGGTGGCGCGGGCGACCAGTGGGGCCTGCTGTTCGTGAAGGACAACCCGCTCGTGACGTGCGCCAACATCGCGCTCGCCACCCTCACCTCCAGCGGCGAGCTCGAGAAGATCACCCAGGAGTGGATGGACAAGTACACCGAGGCTCCCGCCCTCGGCACCGACTGACCTACAGTCCGTCGACATGGCGGCGCAGCCAGCACCCACTCGCAGGGAGGCATGGCTGCGCCGTCGTCGTCGGAAGTCCTTCGCAGTGGCGGCCGTCAGCACGGCCGCCCATGTCGCGTTCCTCACCCGGTTGGTCCCATCGCCGAGCGGCTGGCCGAA
>JBJTXX010000447.1:0-4110 GCA_046082485.1 Actinomycetota bacterium | reverse complement strand
TCACCCTGCTGGCACTGGTGGTGCTGCCGATGTTCATCATCCCGGCCAAGCGCGTCGGCCGACGCCTGCAGGTCATCCAGCGCGAGAACATGGCGACCAACGCAGAGATGAACTCGCAGATGACCGAGCGCTTCAACGTGGCAGGGGCGATGCTGGTGAAGTTGTTCGGCCGTCAGCACGACGAGGTCGACACGTTCAGCGGCCGAGCGGGCAGGGTGCGCGACACCGGCATCCGCTCGGCGATGCTCGGCCGGGTGTTCTTCGTGGCACTCGGCCTGGTCGGTGCGCTCGGTGCCGCTGCGATCTATGGCGTCGGCGCACACCTCGTCGTCGACGGCAACATCAGCGACGGCACGCTGGTCGCGCTCGCCGCGCTCGTGACTCGTGTGTACCAGCCGCTCACCGGCATCACGAACGCCCGTGTCGACCTGATGACCGCCATGGTGAGTTTCGAGCGGGTCTTCGAGGTGCTCGATGCCCCCGAGTTCGTGTCCGACAAGCCGGGTGCCTACGACCTGGTGGCCCCCGAGGGGCGGGTGGAGTTCCGAGACGTCTGGTTCCGCTACCCGGCCGCCGACGATGTCACCATCCGTTCACTCGAGGCCCCGTCGGCGGTGCCCGGCGCGGATTCCGACCGCGACGTGCTGCAGGGTGTGTCGTTGGTGATCCGACCCGGCGAGACGGTCGCCCTGGTGGGTGCGTCGGGTTCCGGGAAGACCACGATGTCGTCGCTCGTTCCCCGGCTCTACGACGTCACTGGCGGCGTGGTGCTCGTCGACGGTCACGACGTGCGCGATCTCACCCAGCACAGCCTGCGGGCGGCGGTCGGCGTGGTGAGCCAGGACCCCCACCTGTTCCACGAGACGATCGGCTCGAACCTGCGCTATGCGCGCCCGGGCGCCAGCGAGGCCGAACTCGACGAGGCGTGCCGTGCGGCGCGCATCCTCGACACCATCCGCGAGCTGCCCGACGGTTACGACACCGTGGTGGGCGAGCGCGGCTACCGCCTCTCGGGAGGGGAGAAGCAGCGACTGGCGATCGCCCGACTGCTGTTGAAGGACCCTGCCGTGATGATCCTCGACGAGGCCACGAGCCATCTCGACAACGAGAACGAGGCTGCCGTGCAGGCGGCGCTCGACGAGGCGTTGCGTGGGCGCACGGCGCTGGTGATCGCCCACCGACTGTCGACCATCCGCGAGGCCGATCGCATCGTGGTGCTCGACGCAGGTCGTGTGGTCGAGCAGGGAACGCATGACGAACTGCTGCGTCTCGACGGCTTCTACGCCGCCCAGGTGCGAGCCGGTGAGGCCTCGGTCGCCCTCGACTGACGCGCTGGCCGGGAATCCCTGTCACACCCCCGGCGCATGATCGCGTCATGAATGTCATGGACGTCGTGATCATCATCCTGCTGCTCGTCACCCTCGCCACCGTCGTGTGGTCGGCCGTCGTGCGCGGCCGCCCCGCCGAACCGTCGGGTTGGGCCCCTCCCGACCCAGTGCTGGGCCAGCAGTTGCAGCACCTCACCGAGACGGTGAGTTCGCTGAACAGCCGTACGATGGTGGAACTGGGGCGCGTGCAGTCCTCGTTGTCCGCCCAGGCCGAGGTGTCGTCGCAGTTGCGGGCAACCACGGCCGGTCTGCGTGAGGCGCTGGCCAACTCGAACGCCCGTGGCCAGTGGGGCGAACGGATGGCCGACGACGTGTTGCGGCTTGCCGGGTTGCTGCCGAACGTGAACTACGTGAAGCGCACGGCCCTGTCGGGTGAGGGGCGCGGCATCCCCGATTTCACGTTCCTGCTGCCCGACGAGCACGTGATGTTCATGGACGTGAAGTTCCCGATCGATTCGTACCTGGCCTACCTGCAGGCCGGCTCCGACGTCGAGCGCGATGCGCACCGTGAACAGTTCCTGCGTGCGGTCCGCCAGCACGTGCGCACCCTCGCCGGCCGCGAGTACGCCCGTCTCGACGACCGCCCCTCGGTGCAGAACGTGCTGATGTTCGTGCCGAACGAGTCGGTCGTCGGGTTCATCCACGAGCAGTCGCCCACCCTCATCGACGAGGCACTGCGCGACGGCGTGGTGCTGTGTTCACCGCTCACGTTGTTCGCGTTCCTGGGGGTCATCCGCCAGGCCTTCGAGAACTTCCGGCTCGAACAGGCGAGCCGCGAGATGCTCGCGCTGCTCGGCCAGTTCGGCGTCCAGTGGTCCAAGTACAACGAGCAGGTCGACAAGGTGCGTCGCCAACTCGACACCTTCGTGCGCGGCATGGACGAACTCGCCGGCCCCCGCCGCCGGAAGCTCGAGAAGCCCCTTGCGCAACTCGACGACCTGCGTCGTGCCCAGGGCATCGAGATCGATGCGCCGCTCGTGGAACCCGACAGCGACGACGACGCCGGCGCCGACCGAGCGACTGCCCTGCCCGCGTAGTCTTCGCCCGATGCCTGCCGTCACCTCACTGAACCCATCGCCCGAGCAGGTGGTGGCCGTGCGCGCCGTGGTGGGCGCGGCCTTCGTCGACGACCCCATGCTGCAGTGGATCTTCAGGGGTGTCGAGGCACGCGAACACGCCACCGCGGTGTGGGTGGGCTGGTTCGTGGAGGCATTCGCCGCTGCCGGCTCCGTCGACGTGGTGCTGGGCGACGATGGCTCGCCGATCGCCGCGGCACTGTGGCGCACCGATGGCACGCCGCTGCCCTATCCGCAACTGCCGCACCTTCCCGGGCTGATGACGGCGATCCTCGGCGGCGATCGGGCGAACAGCGTGCTGCAGGGCCTCGGCGCCTTCGCCGAGCACAAGCCCGAACCGCCTTACCACTATCTGCAGTTCCTTGCCGTGCATCCCGGCCACCAGGGTGAGGGGCTGGGCCGACTGCTCGTGCTGCACGGCCAACGCCGCGCCAGTGACAGCGGGGTGGGGGTGTACCTCGAGAGCACGAACCCCCGGAATCTCGGGTTCTACGCCTCGCTCGGCTTCCGCGAGGTGGGTGGGTTCACGCTGCAGCCCGATGGGCCGGCTGCGTGGTTGCTGGGGTGGTCCGCGCCGTGAGCGACACCGACGACTCGCCCAACACGTTCGGCGTGGGCGAACTCATCCAGGCTGTGAACGGCGTGCTGGCCGACGGCTTCAGCGGCGGCGTGTGGGTGCGCGGCGAGATACAGGGCTGGAAGGACCGCGGCGGCCCGCACGCGTACTTCGACATCGTCGACCACGTCGACGGGAAGAAGGCCACGCTGTCCGTGAAGTTCTTCGCCCCGCAGCGGGCCCGCCTGCGTTCGTTGCTGGCCAAGAGCGGCCTGCAACTGGCCGACGGGATGAAGGTGCGCATCCACGGCGACCTCGACGTGTACGCCCCCTCCGGCGGGTTCGGCCTGAAGATGGACGGCATCGACCCGAACTTCTCGCTGGGCGAGATGGCACTGCAGCGCGAGGAAGTGCTGCAGCGACTCGCCGCGTCCGGTCTGCTCGGCCGCAACGCAGGGGTGCCGCTGCCGATCGCCCCGCTGCGGGTGGGGGTGGTGACCAGCGAGTCCAGCGCCGCATGGGCCGACTTCCGGCACGAGATCGAACGCAGTGGTCACGGCTTCCTGCTGCGCCTGCTCGACGTGAGGGTGCAGGGCCCGGGCGCCGTGGAGGACATCGCCGACGCGATCACCGCCCTCGGCCGCAGCGCCGATCTCGATGCGATCGCCGTCATCCGTGGCGGTGGCGGGAAGTCGGAACTGGCAGTGTTCGACCAGGAGGCCATCGCCGTCGCCATTGCGATGTCGCCCCTGCCGGTGCTGACCGGCATCGGTCACGAGATCGACCACAGCGTCGCCGATGCCGTGGCGCACCTCGCGCTGAAGACGCCGACGGCCTGTGCTGCAGCACTCGCCGAGCAGGTCACCGAGTTCGTGCACACGACCGAGGCCACGTACTCCGAGATTGCGAGGTTCGCCGGTGCGGCAGTGCAGGCAGCCTCGACCGGCATCGTCGCTTTGACCAAGGGCATCTCCCACCGGGTGTCGGCCGCCGTGGCGCGCAGCGACGAGCGGTTGGCCGAACGGGCTCGCAGGCTGCGCACGGGTGCGGGTCACGTGGTGCAGCGCGCCGGTCAGCACCTCGATGCCGC
>JBJTXX010000446.1:0-6303 GCA_046082485.1 Actinomycetota bacterium | reverse complement strand
GTGTGGTCGACCGCTTCGGCAAGGGTGTGCGCTCGGCGCCCCGCGACGCGCTGATTGCCGCGTCGACCGCCCCCGAGCACCGAGGCCGGGCATTCGGCTTCCACCGCACCGGCGACACCCTCGGCGCCGTCATCGGCCCCTTGCTGGGCCTGTGGGCGTTGGCTGCGTTGGAGAACGACGTGCGTGCGGCACTGTGGTGGGCGGTGGTGCCGGCGGTGCTGAGCACAGTGCTCACGCTGTTCGTGCGCGATCACTCGGGTCGTGTGTCGGGCCCCGGTGTGTCGGGCCCGGTGCAGCCCGAGTCCCCTTCGGCCGCCTCGGCGTGGTTGTCCGGCCGGTCACCCCTGCCGCGCGAGTACCGGCGGGTGGTCGGACTGCTGGTGCTGGTGGCCGTGGTGAACTTCAGTGACGCGCTGCTGTTGCTGCGCGTGTTGCAGTTGGGCTTCAGCACGACGGAGGTGGTGCTGGCCTACGTGGTCTTCAACAGCGTCTACACCCTCGGCTCGTACCCCGCCGGGGTGCTCACGGACCGGTGGCCGAGGCATCGCGTGTATGCGATCGGGCTGCTGGCTTTCGGCCTCGCGTACCTGGGCCTCGGCCGGGCGTCGGGTGGCTGGCAGGTGTATGCGCTGATGGCGGTCTACGGCCTGTTCCCGGCGTTCACCGACGGTGTCGGCAAGGCGTGGGTGAGTTCGCTCGTGCCGGGCGAGCACCTCGGCCGGGCGCTCGGTGTGTACCAAGGGCTGAACAACGGCGCCGTCCTGCTGGCAGGTGTGTGGGCCGGCGCCCTGTGGGGTGTCGGCGCGGGCGACGGCGTGGTGCCGCTCACCATCGCCGGCTGCGTGGGCATCGCCGGCGCCGCGGTGGTCGCCGTGCGCCGTGCTGTGACTGTGCTGGTGTGACTGTGCTGGTGTGACAGGGCTGGTCAGCCCGTGTACACCACGTCGCCCGCCACCACGGTGGTGACCACCCGGGTGTGCAGCAGCGAGTCGGGGCCTTCCTCGAACGGGTTGCGATCGAGCACCACGAGATCTGCGGCAAGGCCGGCGCGCAGGCTGCCGCGGCGACCCTCCTCGAAGCTGGCCCATGCGCTCTCGCGGGTGCCGTGCACCACCGCGGCCTCGAGGGGCAGGGCGAAGTCGGGACGCAGTGGTTCGGCATCCGCCACGTACGGCGACCGGCGGGTGGCGGCGATGAACATGTTCGGCAGTGGGTGATGCGCCGCGGTCGGCACGTCGGTGCCGAACGCCAGCGTGGTGCCGTGCGCCAGGTACTCGGGCCAGGCGAAGCCCCACTTGGCCCGCTCTGGCCCGAGCAGTTCGATCCAGTTCCCGAGGTACGCGGGGTCGACGTGCACCGGTTGCATCGAGGCGGTGACGCCGAGCGGGGCGAGCCTCGGGATGTCGACCGGGTCGACGTACTCCAGGTGCTCGATGCGGTGGCGTCGTTCGCGGGTGTCGCCGCGCTCCTCGCGGCGGGCCTTGGCGACCTCGAGCACGTCGAGGGCCGTACGCACGGCAAGGTCACCGATGGCGTGCATGGCGATCTGCAGGCCGGCCTCGTCGGCCGCCAGCACCACCGGTTCCAGCGCCTCGCGCGGCCACACCATCTCGCCGGGTTCGTCGTTCGTGAACGGATGACACATGCCCGCCGTGCAGCCGTCGATGGTGCCGTCGGTGATCAACTTGATGCCGACCACGCGCACTCGGCCACTGGGGTGCTGCTGCATCATCGCAGCGGCCTCACGAACCTGTTCGAGTTCGGTGGCGGGGTCGCCGGTTCGGTCGATCAGCCAGTGGGCGACGATCGTGAACGGCAGCTCGCCCCGCTCGTCGGCGCGCACCATGGCGCGTAGCGCCTGCGATTCCAGGGCCATGTCGACGGCAGCGGTGGTGCCGCTGGCGAGATAGGCGCTGACGGCTGCCTGCAGGAATCGATCGGTGTCGGCCTCGCTGCGCCGGTTCACCACCGGCCAGGCGATGTGGTAGCCGGCGTTCTCGAGCAGGTGACCGGTGGCGACGCCGTGCGCGTCGCGCACGATCTGCCCGCCGATGGGGTCTGGGGTGTCGTCGTCGATGCCCAGTTCGGCCAGCGCTGCCGAGTTGCACCACACACTGTGCAGGTCGCTGGCGTCGAGGTACACGGGGCGGTCGGGGATGATCGTGTCGAGCATGTGGCGTGTGGGTTTCCCGCCCGGAACGGCCGTGAACACCCAGCCGACGCCCAGCACCCTGGGTGCGTCGGGGTTTGCCCCGACCCATGCCAGCAGTTCGGACTGGATCTGCTCGAGGGTGGTGCACGGCCGCAACGCCGAGCGGGTGAGCGCGGAGCCTGCGCTCACCACGTGGGCGTGACCGTCGACGAAACCGGGGATCACCACGCCGCCGCCCGCATCGATGTGTCGAGCATTGGCGACCGCTGGGGCGTCGTCGATGGTGCCGACGTGGACGATCACTCCGTCCCGTGCCACGAGTGCCTCGGCCCAGGGTTGATGGTCGTCGGCGGTGAAGATGCATCCGGTGACGAGCAGGTCTGCCATGACCCGAGGCTAACTGTCCCGAGCTGCCCGCCCCTTCTGCCCCTGCCCCGCCCCGCCCACCCCACCCCGCCCCCGCCCCGCCGGATGAGTCCGGACGCGCAACTACCCCCGGGCGTTCGGGGGTGACTGTGGGGTTGGGTTGTTGTGCGCTCCGGAACCCGAGTTCCGCGAGCCGGGGCGTCAGGCCGCCGCCGAGGTTGGTCGTGGTGTGGTGCGGGTGTTCGTGGGCAGTGGGCAGTGGGTGGTGGAGCCGTCGGGGTGGGTGACGGTGAGGTGGTTGGCGTCACCGGTGAGGGTGACGCCGGGTCGGTGTCGTTCGGTGTGGTGGTGCCGGCACCACATGATGAGGTTGTCGAGGTCGGTGGTGCCGCCCTGGTGCCAGGGGGTGATGTGGTCGATGTCGCACCATGCGGCAGGTGCGTGGCATCCGGGCCAGCGGCATCCGCGGTCGCGGGCGACAAGGGCCCGGTAGTGGTCGTCGGTGGCGCACCGGACCTTGCGACCCATGTGGAGGATGGTGCTGCCGGCCGTGATGACGCGTTGGAGGTCGGCGTGGGTTGCGAGGTGTCGGGCTACATGGGCGGGAATGCGGTCGCCGTGTGCAGTGCGGGCGTCGTCGTTGTCGAGACCGAGGTAGGTGTCGAGGGTCATGGAGAGCACGACGGTGGGCTTCTCGCGGCCGCCGGTGACGGCGCCCTTGGCGTAGGCATCGGCGAGCGCGATGGTGCCGTCGGCAAGGCTTTGGGCGTGGCTGCGGGTGTCGCCTTGGGCGAAGGGGCCAGCGGCGTGAGTGATGGCGTTGAGGAACATGCGTGCCTCGAGGGTGGGCAGCGTGATGCTGGTGGTGATCATCCCGTCGATGGGGACGGTGGAGGTGACCGAACGTTGCCGATAGCGGCGGTCGGCTGCTTCCTCCGGGGTCTCGCTGTTGAGGATGTCGCGGAACTTGTCGGCAGCGTCGCGGGTGTCTCGCGGGTTTGCGCCCTTGACCGTGTCGATGAGTTCGTCGAGGTCGTCGTCGGTGGCAAGCTCGGGCGGGTTGTCGAACAGGCTGGCGAGTTCGCCGGCGGAGTCGGGTGACAGTTCGCCCTGGTCGACTGCCTCGGCGAGCTTCTTCGACTTGCCCAGCGCTGCGCCGAGGCGGGCCTTGCGGTTCGCGGAGCTGCGGGTGGTGTTCGTCTTGCCGGCGAGCCAGTCGGCGATGTTGCGGGCGCCGGTGCCTTCCCAGGCGCGGGCCCGGGTGGCGGTATCGAGCAGGGTGGCCTGGGTGACGGTGATGGCGTCGAGGTGCGTCTGCAACGCGATGAGAGCGCGACGCATGTCGGCAGGGTTGGTGCACGCGTCGGCCAGTTCGCGTGCCGCGGTGGCGGCCTCGGCGAGTTGGCAAAGCGTGGAGTCCATGACCGAGAGATTATCGAACATATGTTCGATCAACAACGCGGTGACGAACATTTCTCCGAAACCCGGTCGCGGTGAAGCCAACCGTCCCTACGTCGACACGCGGCAGGGTGACTACGAGGTGACCGGTCGGCCTTGGAAGTCGCCGATCAGCGACACCTGCACCCCGTCGCCCACCTTCGTGCGTGCCATCTGCTCGAGCTTCGATCGGTAGTAGGCATCACGCAGGTCGCCCTCGGCCGCCGCGTTGTAGGTCGGGTAGAGCGCTCGCCGATCGCGCCCGGAACGGTTGGCTCCGCTGCGATGAGGGGTGCGACTGTGGAACCACAGCGTCTGGCCGGCGAGCAGCGGCACGTGACTCCAGCGCATGGTTGCGACGATGTCGTCGCGGATGCAGCCGACATCGTTCATCGGCAGCACCTCGTGGTGCATCCCGCTGACCACCTCGAGGCAACCGTTGTGTTCGTCGGCGGCGTCGATGGCCACCATGCACGAGACGTGGTTGTCGATGAACGGGTACGCGGGAGCGTCCTGATGAGGTGAGTAACCCGCGCCACCCGCGAGCTTGTAGTTCACCTTCTCCTTGTAGAGAACGGCCGTCTCGCCCAGCAGTGCCGCAGCCGTCTGCAGCATGCCCCCGGAGGTGAGCAGCGCGCGCAGGCCTTCGTGCACCGGCACGAAGTTCTCGCTGCGACACAACTTCGGGCCGTCGTCGGTGAGTTCGCGGTAGTGCAGCACGCCATCGGTCTCCGGCCAAGCGGCGACCTCGTCGGCCCACTGCGAGAGTCGTGAGCGCTGCTCGTCGTCGAGCGATTCGACGAGCACCCAGCCGTGGTCGCGGAAGTGCCGCGCTGCTGCCGGGTCGTCGACGTCGAAGGCCTGGGGGCTCACCGCGCCGCCAACGACCTGATCGCCGATTCCCAGTGGCCGAGTCCGGGCACCGACGCGCCGGGAACCTTGGCGCCATCATCCGCGATGCGCAGGGCGACCATTCCCTCGTGGTGAGGGTCGGCTCGGAACTCGGCGACCTCCACGGCGTCCATCGGGCCGCCCTGTGCCTCGAGGGTCATGACACTGTCGGGCGAGAGCAGGCCGAAGTAGTGCGGGTCGACGGCGACGAGGAAACGCTTGGCCGGCACGTGGCCGATGATCAACTCGGCGATGCGGTCGCCCAGCAGCGAACGCACGGCGTCGGCTCCCATGGTGGCGTGCCGCGGCTGGCCGGGGCCGTCCCACGGGTGGGCGAGGTCGTGCACCAGGCCAGCCACCTGCAGCCCGACATCGTCGGGATGCGTCGCCTCGAGCAGGGCAGCGCACTGCAGCCCGTGGTCGAGTTCGGTCAACCCCTCGCCCTCGCAGGACGGGGTGCGGCCCAACTGTTCGAGGTGGGAGATCAGTTCGTCGGCATCTCGGAAGTACTGCACAGCACTACGGCAGGGTACTTGCTGAACCTGGCCCGTCGATCGGGTCACTCACCGAGGTCGAACGAGTCGGCGTCGATCTGCAGGTCGGCGGCAGCCGAGAGGTGCAGACCCAACGACAGGTGGCCCGTGTCGATGAGGTCGAACGACGCAGCGAAGGCTCGGTCACCGTCGGAGCCGACGTCGCTCATCGTGTCCTGCTGTGCGTTGTCCCCGACCGTGCCGTCGCCGTCGGGATCCTCAGGGTCTGCGGTCGCACCGAAGAGTCCGGACTTGGAATGGAGTCCGCCACCGCCGAATCCGGGCTTCGGTGCACCGATGACCGGGTTGTCGATCACCGGGAACACGGGGTCGTCACCACCCTCGAGCGGCCCCATCGTGCCGCCGCCGGTGGCCGCGATGACATCCAGCATGCCGATGCTGGGCATCACGACCTCGAGTTCGTCGTACGGGTCGACGTCGCCGCCCGTTGTCACCATGCCACCTGCCATGGAGGCACCCTCGCCCCCCTCGTCGGTGGGGTCGGTGTAACCGCCGCCCTTGCGTTGGTCGAGCGCGTCACGCTGACGGTCTCCCTCAGCCTTGCCGAGCGGTGTCTCCCAGAACGCGAGAGTGTTGTCCCAGTCGGTGAAGTTGCCCTCCGGGTTCGGGGTGCTGTCGCCGCCCTTGGCGCCCTCGCCATCGGTGTTGTCATCGGCGGCACCGTCATCGCCGTTGCCGTCATCCGTGTTCTCGGTCGTGTCGTCGTCGGTCGAGTCGTCGTCGCTCTGGTCGTCGTCGTTCGAGTTCTCGTCACCGCCGTCCTTGTCGTCGTCCTTGTTGTCGTCCTTGTCGTCCTCGGCGTTGCCATCGGCATCAGGTTCGCCGTCGTCGTCGGGCGAGGTGGCGTTCGCCACTGCTTGTTCGAAGGTGGTGTTCGAGGGTGTCACCGTGCCCGCGGCGGTC